>JAZRAD010000037.1:0-16433 GCA_045634405.1 Candidatus Enterousia sp. | reverse complement strand
TGTTTCTGGGTTTTCGCCGATTTTAACAGGTTCTACTTTCTTTACAGTTGCAGACAATAATTCGCGCGCAATTTCCAGTGTAATAGTTTCGCTGGTATATAAGTCGGAGGCCAAGCGGTCTTAGGAAGACAATAAACTTTTACAACTCCTTGGCTCACAGAACGACATGGCTACGATCCGACTTTGTTTCTGGGTTTTCGCCGATTTTAACAGGTTCTACTTTCTTTACAGTTGCAGACAATAATTCGCGCGCAATTTCCAGTGTAATAGTTTCGCTGGTATATTTTTTAGCAGAAACATTTTTTACACCATCTGTTACATATGGACCAAATTTACCAACTTTGAATTCGATACCATCGCCTAAATCAACAGTACCATTTTTTACCTGTACGGCAGATTCTGTGTCTGGCACGACTTTATCATTTTTATTTAACTGTTTTGTATATTTACAAGTTGGATATTTTTCGCATCCGATAAAAGCACCAAATTTAGATAATTTAATACCCAGTTTTCCACCACAATCTGGGCAAGTATCATTACCGTCTGGGAATAAGTGTTTATTCATAAATGTATTTATTTCATCAATAATATCACTGGTTTTAACAGTTCTGGCACCATCAATCATATTACTTGTTGGATTCCAGAAAGCATTTAATGCATCAATTTTATCTGTTTTACCATTTGAAACATCGTCCAAAGTATCTTCCGTTTTTGCAGTAAAGTTTACATCAACCAAGTCTGTAAAGTATTTATACAAATAAGAAGCGATAACCCAACCACCGCTTGTTGGATGGAATCTGCGTTGTTTATCTTGTTCAACATAGTTTCTGTCAACGATTGTAGACATAATTGTTGCATATGTCGAAGGACGACCAATTCCCAGTTCTTCCAGTTTTTTAACCAGCGATGCTTCGGTATATCTTGGTGGTGCCTGTGTAAAGTGTTGTTCAGGTATCAGTTCTGAAATTTTAATTAAATCACCAACATTTAATACAGGTAATTTTGCATCTTTATTATCTTCTTCATCGTCTTTATCTTCGGTATAAACCTTCATAAAACCGTCAAACATTCTTACAGACCCAGTTGCATGGAAAATTGCGGTTTTATTTTCTGTTTCAATATCCACAGCAACAGAATCAAATTCTGCATTACACATCTGACATGCAATTGTACGCTTCCAAATCAAATCGTATAATTTTGCTTCGTCCCCTGATAAACCATTTGCAGGTTTTTCAAAGTGGGTTGGACGAATTGCTTCGTGTGCTTCTTGGGCGTTTTTAGATTTTGTTGCATAAATATTAGGTTTACTTGGTACAAAGTTACTGCCGTATTCACGTTCAATAAAACCACGAATTTCATTTACTGCATCTGCATTCAGGTTTGTTGCGTCAGTACGCATATAAGTAATTAAACCTTGTTCATACAGTTTTTGTGCTGCACTCATTGTGCGTTTCGATGCAAAATATAATTTACGTGCTGCTTCCTGTTGTAATGTAGATGTTGTAAACGGTGCCGCAGGTTTACGATTTGTTTTCTTTTTATCAATACTTATAACAGATGCGTTTATTTCAGGATTACCAATTACAGATAATATTTCATCAATTTGGTTTTTATTTTCAATGGTCATTTTTTCAATTTTCTTGCCATTGAATTTTGATAATCCAGCCTTAAATTCATTATTATGTGCATTGCATTTGGCATCCAGACTCCAATACTCAACAGGTGTAAAAGATTCAATTTCTTTTTCCCTGTCAACCACCAGTTTTACCGCCACAGATTGAACACGACCGGCAGATTTACCAAGATTTCTGCGCCACAGTAACGGTGAAATACCAAAACCAATTAAATAATCCAATGCGCGTCTAACCAGATATGCATCAACCAAACTTTGGTCAATTTCGCGTGGATTTTCAATTGCGGCTTGTACTGCTTTTTTTGTAATTTCATGGAAAGCAACACGATAAACTTTTTTATCTTTCAGTAATTTTTTATTTTGCAAAATATCCAGCAAATGCCATGCAATTGCTTCTCCTTCGCGGTCAGGGTCGCTTGCCAGATATACAGCATCTGCTTTTTTTAATTCATCTGTAATCAGTTTTATTTGTTTTTCTTTGCCGGGCATAATTTGCCATTTCATTGCAAAGTTATAATTTGTATCAACACTGCCATTTTCTGGAACTAAATCACGCACATGACCAACCGATGCGATAACACGCCAACCATTACCCAGATATTTTTCAATAGTTTTTGCTTTTGATGGTGATTCCACGATAAGTAAATTCATAACCCTAGCTTCCTTTGGCAGATAATTGTTGATCTTTGTGTATATGTGCGTTTTGGCATAAACCAAATCCAAACATCAGTGATAATAAACTGCTGCCACCAAAAGACATCAACGGCAACGGCACACCAACAGTTGGCAGTAAACCCAAAACCATAGAGATATTTATAAAATAATAAACGAAAAAGTTCAACATAAAACCAAAACATATTAACTGACCAAACCTGTTTCGGCACATTTTTGCAGCCCAAAACAATATGATAACAATCCAAGTATATATCAATAATAACCCAAACGCACCGATAAATCCAAACTCTTCACCCAGCATAGTAAATATAAAATCAGTTTGTTTTTCTGGCAGGAAAGATTGTTGTGATTGTGAACCTTTCATATAACCCTTGCCTGTGATACCACCACTGCCAAACGCAATTTTTGCCTGATTTATTTGATAACCTGTACCTTGGACATCGCCATCTGGATTTAAAAAAGTTATAATACGCCCACGCTGATAATCATGCAGACCACCAAACCAAACAACTGGTGCCGCCATCAGTCCCAAGATTGCTGCGATAATAAACCATTTTTTATTTGCACCAACAATATAGAACATACCAACTGTAATCATCCCCAGTGATAACGCAGTACCCAAGTCTGGTTGTGCAACAATCAAACCAAAAGGAACCAGTAACATCATCATTGGTGCGATATAATTTTTAAACTGACCCAGCTCTACAGAATTAAACCATGCAAAATATCGCGCCAAGGCCAACACAAGTGCAATTTTAATAAGTTCTGATGGTTGTATATGAATAAAGCCCAGATTTAACCACCTTTGTGCACCCATACCTGTATGCCCAACAAAAGTAACCAAAACAATCATAATCAATGCAATCGCATAAATCAGATATGCAGACTTTACCCAGGTCTTTATATTTGTAAATGCAGCAACAAAGAAAACAGTAAATCCCAGTATAATTTTCATTAATTGTGATAATGCAAATGGTCGCCAGTTTCCACCACCAGCAGAATACAAAACAACAATAGATATAGTTAAAACCATACACATTGGCACAAACAAACCCCACGAAAAACGCGACAGTTTTTCAGGAAAAGTCATCATATTAGCATTAGATACACGTATTTGTTTTGCCATATTATTTTAATAATTCCTTTATTACTTTTGATGCGGTTCTGGCTGCTGGTGTACTGGAACCAACATGTTCTGCGATTACACAAATTGCATATTTTGGTTTGTCTGCTGGGGCATATCCAACAAACAGACCGTGGTTTCGCATACTCCATTTTAATTGTTCATTTGTCAGAACACCGCTTTGACGTTCTTTTTTTGAAATACTGCGAACCTGTGAAGTACCTGTTTTACCGCCCATACGTTTACCATTTACATTTACTGCACTGCCTGCGGCGGTACCGCCTTTTTTAAGAACTTCTTCCAGTCCTTGTTGAACAATTTTAATATTCTTCTGTTGTAACCCTAAATTTTTAAATTTAGTTTTTTTACCGTCATCAATCAGTCGCGGAACAACAACTTTATTTGATGTAGCGCGTGCAGTCATCACCGCCAGTTGTAAACAGTTAGTAAGAATAAATCCCTGCCCGATTCCAGAAATAATTGTATCACCATGAACCCATCTGGCACCGATGTTTTTTTCTTTCCAATATCTGTCCGGAATAACACCCCCCATTTCGCGTGCCAAGACATCGTCCATATATTTTTCTGTCAGTCCCAGTTTAATTGCCATTTCTTTGATTGCATCAATACCGATACGCAATGCAATCTGATAGAAATATATATCGCAAGAATGTTTTAACGCACCAACCAAGTCAACTTTACCATGACCTTTGTCTTCCCAACAGTGATATCTTCTGTCGCCATAATCCCAATAACCTGGGCAAAAGATTTTTTCATTTGGTGTTATTGCACCGGATTCAAGTCCAGCCAGTGCCACAACAATTTTAAATGTTGATCCTGGAGGATATAACCCCTCAATAGCCTTGTTCATAAAAGGTTTTGCAATATCTTGGCGCAGTCCGTTTATATATTCTTCGGCATCGTCTTGTCTGAACATATTTGGGTCAAAACTGGGGACAGATACCATTGATAAAATATCACCTGTTTCAATATCCAAAACAACACCACATCCAGACCGATGTTGTAATAATTCATCGTACATTATACGTTGAATATTATCATCAATAGTTGTTTTAATATCATTACCAACAGTTGGTGATATATATTGTGTTTTATCTTCGCCTGTAACGCGTCCAACAGCGTTTGTAATTAAAACAGTCTGCCCAGATTTACCCTTGATATCATTATCAAAACGTTTTTCTAGACCTGTGATACCAGTTGTAAAAAAAGGATTATTTTGTAGTGATTTTGATGGTTCGCCAACATATCCAAAAATCTGTGCGCCTGCAGCCCCAACTTCATATACACGTGCATAACCACTTTCTACGTGCAGTCCAGACAGATTTTTAGCTTGAACCTTGGCCAGCGTATTCCAGTCTGTATTTTCGCTGACCAGTACAGGTTGAAATTTTGGTTGTTTTTTTATTTTAGCTTTGATTTTTTCTATCTTTTTTTTACGTAGTTTTAAATCGTGCGCAACAATATCAACCAAACTATCTATATCTTTTGCTTCTTCTGGAATTATATATATACGATATATCGGCATATCACGTGATATAGGTGTATTATTTCGTGATAAAATTTTTCCGCGTTCAGGCATATTTATCTGAATTCTGAACGAATTATTTTCACTTTTTCTTTTATAGTCTTTATAACTAAATAATTGCATTTGCAGCATACGAATAACCAACACAGATGTAAGTACGGCACCACCTGTTAAAAATAATGCACTGCGTCTATCAAAGGTGCGTGAAACTTCTGTATCAATCATGATGCACCCTTTGAATTAAATTGGTTATTGGAATATATAACAAGCAAGACCATAAAAACAGCCATATACCAGATATAAAAGTTAAAAATGTAAAGTTTGTAATTGTCTGAATAAAAATACAAATTCCAATAAATACCATAAATGCTGGTATTCCATTCATATCCATACGCGTAACATTAATTATATTTTGAAAACTGTTTATCGCGTAAAACAGGCAATACATTGCAATCCAAAAACAAACTGTTTCAAACTTGTAATCAATAACCAAGCACATTAAAACAGAAAATATTGGAAACCATGATACAGGGCGAACAAAAGAACAAAAAAAGATTGGTATAATTGCCAATATGCCGGCCGGATTCCAGAAAGAAACAGATAATCTCCATAATCCCACTGTCAATAAAAATGGGAAAGAAATCCGTAAAAATTCAATCAATTTTTTTTTCATTTATATTCGTTTTTTACTGTATCAAACTTTTGAATAATAACGCGTGATAATTCAGACATTTTTTTAACTTTTACATCTGTTTCATCAACAATTTCGCCGACCATCAATCCTGCAGGCAAAATCCCAGATATATTGCTGGTGATAAGTTTTATACCGTCTGTAGACTGAAATTCTGGATCGCTAAAAAATCCAATTGTTGGATATGCAGAACCATTTCCAGCCATAAAACCATATACTTCGGACCCAACAACACGTACAGCGATATTTGTATCAACATCTGTCAGTGCGCGTACACGTGAAAAGTTTTCTGCAACATCAATAATAATTCCGACCAGATACATATCAGTACTGGTAACAACCATACCAGATTCAATATTATCTTTTGCACCACGGTTTATAATATATGTGTTATGTCCCAGAATTTTATTGTCTGAAACAACATCTGCAATAACAGAATCACGTGGTTGTGAAGATATAATATTTAATTCACGGTTTAACTTTTTATTTTCTGCAAAAGCAATATCACAGGCGTTTTTATTTGCCAATGCATCGTCCAGACGGGAACGCAACTCTTCATTTTCTGCACGCAGACTGGACAATTCAGAAACATTATCAATTGTATTACCAATAATGCGTATTGGCCATGTAATAACATCCCCAACAAACTGTGCCACAGGTACAACAACATGTGACAAAGCGTTCATCAGTTTATAGTCAGGTTTTGCCACCATAATATAAATAAATAGTACAGGCAAAACAGCGGCAGAAAGGACTGCCTTAACCATTGGATATATTTTGGAAGATAGTTTTATTTGGCTCATTTGTTTCCTAACTTTACAGTTAAAAAATCAGATATTCAATAAAAACTTGATTTTTCATTTATTTCTGCCAAAATACAGACGGTCGAAATGGCAAGGCATTGCCATCAGACCGTGAAAAACACTTAAATAAGAGGATATAAAATGCCAAAATTAAAGACAAAGTCATACTTGAAAAAGCGTGCGTCTATGACCGCAACCGGCAAAATCCGTGTTGCTCGCAACTCTCACAAGAAACTGTTGCGTAAAAAATCTGCTCGTGCAAACAAAGCGGGTGCAAAACCACAGTACTTAAACGATAACATGGTCGGACAGGCAAAAATCCTGGCCCCATATGGTTTGAAATAATAAGGGGGTCTGGTCATGGCAAGAGTAAAACGCGGAACAACCGTAAAACAAAAACATAACAAGATTTTGGCGCGCGCCAAAGGTTATTTGGGCCGTCATCATTCAACATATCGTGCAGCACGCGAAAAAACAGAAAAAGCAGGACAGTATGCATATCGCGATCGTCGTGTTAAAAAACGCGAATTTCGTGGTTTGTGGATTGTTCGTATCAATGCAGCTGTACGTGCAAATGGTATGACATACAGCCAATTCATGAATGGCTTAAAGAAAGCAGGCGTTGCACTGGACCGCAAGGTCTTGGCTGAAATGGCATATGCAGGCGATGCTAACTTTGCCGCATTGGTTGAAACAGCAAAACGATTTATCACTGCCGAATCTAAATAATACCTTGTCGGCAGGTATATCTTTTGTAATAATAAAGGCCGTCAAATGACGGCTTTTGTTTTTTGATAAAACGTTATATAGGGTAAAAGTTATGCAAGAAAAAATAAAAAATATAAATACACTGGAAGAATTACAGGCATTGTACACAGAAACATATGGTAAAAACGGTACAATGACGGCACGATTAAAAGAAATGAAAAGTCTGGATAATGATGCGCGTGCGGCATTAAATCTGGAAAATCAGGCGCTGCGTGAATTGTTTAAAGTACGCCAGACAGAAATTGAAAATGCTGTTTTGATGGCATCTTTGGAAAAAGAAAAAATGGATGTTTCACTAAATCCAGTACCAGAAAATCGTGGTACATTACATCCATTGACACAAAGTCTGTCTGAAATATCAGAAATTTTAGAATCTTTTGGTTATAAAAGATACACGGGTCCAGAAATCGAAGATGATTGGCATAACTTTACCGCATTGAATACACCAATGCACCACCCTGCCCGTGATATGCAAGACAGTTTCTTTTTGGAAAATGGTAATGTTTTGCGTACCCAGACATCTGCAATTCAAATTCGTGCGATGGAATCAGACGGTGTTCCAATTAAAATGTTTGGAATTGGTTCTACTTACCGCAAAGAATGGGATGCAACACATGGTCCAATGTTTGGTCAAATCGAAGGCTTGTATGTTGATAAAAATGTAACAATGTCGGATTTATTGGCAGACGTTCGTGCATTCTTGTCAAAGTTCTTTGGTCTGGACAATGTAGAACTGCGTATTCGTCCGTCTTTCTTCCCATTTACAGACCCAAGTATCGAAGTAGATATGAAATGGAAAAATGATAAATGGCTGGAACTGATGGGTGCAGGTATGGTTCATCCAAATGTATTGCGCAGTTGTGGTGTAAACCCAGATGAATATCAAGGTTTTGCATTTGGTTTTGGCTGGGACAGACTTGCGATGTTGAAATACAATCTGCCAGATTTGCGTGATTTGTATAATAATGATGTTCGTTGGTTAAAAAGTGCAGGATTCTAAAACGGGGGTATAATTATGAAGTGGACTTATGATTGGTTAAAAGAATATTTAAACACAGATGCAGATGTACAAACTGTATCTGATACATTGACCCGTATTGGATTGGAAATAGAAGATGTTCAATCTCCAAAATCGCCAATCGTGGCAAAAATTGTTAAATGCGAACCACACGAAAACAGCGACCATTTGCATGTATTGCAGGTTGATGATGGTACTGGTACCTTGCGTCAGGTTGTTTGTGGCGCACCAAATGCGCGTGTTGGTTTAATATCTGCATTGGCAACCCCTGGCTGTGTAATTGGTGGTCATGAAATTCAGTCTGGTAAACTGCGTGGCGTATTATCAGATGGTATGATGTGCAGTGCGCTGGAACTGGGAATTGGTGATGACCACAGTGGTATTATTGAATTGCCATCAGATTCTGTAATTGGTTCTGATGTTTTGGAAACTAAAACAGTCTTTGATGCAGGTATTACACCAAACAGACCTGACTATTTATCTGTGCGTGGAATTGCGCGCGATTTATCTGCGGCTGGCATTGGCGAATATATCGCACCAAAAGATTCAGAATTTGAATCTGTATCAGGTGCGCGCAAAGTTGTTATAAAAACAGATAAATGTCGTGCGTATAAGCTGATTGAAATACACGGTATAACCGTAAACAGCAGCGATAAAACAATTGCATCAAGACTTGCAGCGATTGCTATAAATCCAAAAAATGCACCTGTTGATGCGACTAATTATATCTGTTATGACATGGCACAACCAATGCATTGTTTTGATGCAGACGAAATAGATGGTGATATTACCGTACGTCAGGCAAACAATGGCGAAAAGTTTACAGACTTGTTTGGTAACGAACATGAATTGCTGGATACAGATATGGTTATCGCAGATAACACGGGTGTTTTGGCATTGGCTGGTGTAATTGGTGGTGCGCGTGGTTCGTTTACAGAAAACACAAAAAATATTATCTTGGAATCTGCGTACTTTGATTCTGTATCTGTTCGTAAAACTGCGAAAAGACTGGGTATATCAACAGATGCATCATACAGATATGAACGTGGTATTGACCCAACAATCACAGGCGCAGCTGCAATGAAGGCTGCACAGATAATAATGTCTGCATGTGGTGGCGAAATTGTATGCGCATTTGCAGCTGGAACAGATTCTGCATTTGATATTCAGATTAAATATACACCTGATTATTTCTTGAAAAAGACAGGTGTTGATATGGATGCAGACATTCAGCGTGAAATCTTGACGGCATTGGGACACAATGTTGATACAAAAAATCCAAAAGAATGGATTATTGTTCCACATACATCACGTGTTGATGTTGTTATTCCAGAAACAATTGTCGCAGATTTGCTGCGTATATATGGATATGACAAAATTGCAACAGTTGCAAATCATACTGTTGGCGATATGTGTCATCATGATATGAGCGAGATGAACATAAAGGCATTATTGGCATCACGCGGCTTGAATGAATGTCGTTCATTTGGATTTGGTAATTTGGCAATTGAACAAATGTTGTCGGACAAGCCAAATATAAAAATTGCAAACCCAATTACTGCAGATTATGACACAATGCGTAATGGTTTATTGTTTGGCTTGCTACACGCTGTGTCTAATAATGAAAAGCGTGGATATGCAGATTTAAACTTGTTTGAATTAGGTACTGTATTTGATGGCGATATGCCAACACAACAGCATACATCTGTTTGTATTGTTCGTACAGGTGTTACATCGCCAAAGCATTGGACGCGTCGCAATCGTGATGTTGATATATATGATGTTAAGGCTGACTTGATTGCACTAATGCAGGGTCAACGCTTTACCATATCAACAGAAGACGCACCAATGTGGGCACATCCATACAGATATGGTGCATTGTATCAAGGCAAAAAGAAAATTGCCGAATTTGGCGAATTGCACCCATCTGTTGCGAAAAAACTGCGTATAAAAACAAAAGTAGTTATTGCGATTGTTGATGATATTGAAAACTTGCCTGCAAAACGCGGTGGCAAGCAGCCAGTATTATCAGAATTCCAACCAATAACACGCGACTTTGCGTTTATCGTAGATTGTGATATGCCGGCTGAAAAGCTGACATCTGTTGCACAAAGTGCAGACAGTCGTATAACAAATGTTGTTGTGTTTGATTCATTTGAATTACCAGACAACAAAAAGTCAGTTGCATTTACAATAACAATCGAACCACGCGATAATATGTCAGATTCAGATTTACAACAATTACAATCTGCAGTTATTACAGCGGTTGAAAAAAAGTGTAACGCAACAATTCGTGATAAATAAAAATGTTAAAAAAAGCCGGCATTTGCCGGTTTTTTTTTTTTTTATTATTCGTGTTTTAACAAACTTTGCACTGCCAATGGAAAATCTGGTGCGTTCGCCAGATAAGAACCAGACACCAGCATATTTGCCCCTGCGTCCCAGCATAATGGTGCTGTTTTATCATTGATACCACCGTCAACAGAAATAACAAACTTTAATCCGTATTTCTTGCGTGTGCCGGCCAACACAGATATTTTATGCAGACATGCTGGTTCAAAATTTTGACCTGCGGCACCTGGGTGCACAGTCATAACCATAACTTCGTCAATATCACGCAAAACAGACTTTAATATAGATACCGAAGAATCAGGATTTAATGCGATTCCAACGCGTTTTCCAGCCGCCTTGACAGTACGAATTGCGTTACGCAGACCAGATGTATTTGTTGAAAGAATAATTGTATCTGCGCCTGCGGCGATGGCATCGTTTGCCCAAACGTTTGGACTTTCTGTCATCAGGTGTACATGCAAATGCGCATTTGTGCGTCCACGTATTTTACGCAGTTCATCAATACTGCCAGCAATTTTATCTACATAAAAACCATCCATGATATCAACATGTATCATAGATATACCACCTGATTTAAACAAAGAATATGTTTCAGGTCGTGACATATCAAAGCACAATGTGCTGGGCAGAATTGGTATAAAACTTGGTTTTGATTTTTGTTTTTTCTTGAAAATCCGGCATATACGATTGATTCTGTTGCGCCATTTTTCGCTTCGTGTTATATATTTCTTTCTGTGTAATTCTTCTTCGTTCCAGACGAATTCAGACAATGCGCGTACAGATGCGTCGATTGGAATAATATCAGTTGTTACAGCAAAAGCGTTTTCAATAAAGTCGCGTAACCCATCAATTTCAGCCCCACCACCTGTCAGAACAATTCTTGTTGGTTTATATTTTGTAAAGTGTGGCAGACATTGGTCTTTGATTTGTTCGATGATTTTTGCCAGCATAGGCAAAACGATTTCATTTACATCTGCGCGTGAAAAGTCGTATGCGTTATCAGCCGGCGTAAAGCGGTCCATTTGTGATGGAATCAGTGAAGATATTGCGTGTTTAATTCTGTCTGCATCTTCGACAGATAAATTAAATTTTTCTGCGATTGCATTTGTTATATCTTGTCCACCCATTTTAATTTTTGTATGCCATACAGGTCCACGGTCTGTCCATATAGACGCGCTGGAATATTCTGCACCAAAGTCCACAAACATAGTTGTTTGTTTTTGGTTACGATAAATATTGTTTTGAACAAATTGCGGATCAAAAAACGCAATCGGCTGAATATGTGCGCTGTGCAGACATTGAAAAACATTATCAATATCACTGTGTGAATAAAATATTGCGCCGAATACAGAAATCAACTGTCTGTCGATATGCCCTACTGGCGACAAGATATTACGCGCATTTGGCGTATCATATCGCAACGGCACAATATGCAAAGGCAAGAATCTTTCAGGTGTTTTAATCTGTGATATTTGCGAACGGACATCTGATAAACTTATTTTATGTTCACCGCCCCACGCAGTACTTTTCGCGGACATTTCAAACATTGATTCGCCCAGATTTCCTGTAATATACGCAGAATCAAAATGTCGTCCAATTTGTTTTTCCAGTTCATCAACCACAGATTTAATTGCATAAACTGTATCAAAACTGTCTATGGTAAAAAAAGCTGATTTATCGATATTTGCATTACGGACACGATGCGCCATACCACGCACACCATGCGTGCCGACATCAAGACACAAAAAAGCCGAATCAATCAAATTCATTTCTTTATTTCACCAGTATTCGTGCAGCGTCGCGCATATCAATAATCTGAATCTGTTTATTCAGAATGTTATGATTAGTGTTTAATGCGACCAATGTACCGATTGCGGCCAATGGATTATCTTCGGGTAACATAACGATAATTCCGTCCTTGGTGTACATATTCCAGCGACGATTTTCAATCCATTCCATATAATCCAAGTCGCCAACCAAATTATGTGCAGCGTTTGTAATATCTGTGATATTTTTTGGAATTGGCCCACGGAATACGACATGTGAATCGTCACGCACATCTGTTGGTTTATTTACGATTGTTCCATCTGCGGATAGCGGAAAAAAACTTTCGCCATCTGTCCACAAAGCCACGGCGCGATGTAACACAACCTTGACAGCGATATTACCGTTTGGCATACGGCGCACAGCGCTGGTTTTAACACCTGGTACAGATGAAATACGCTTGTTCAAAACACTTAAATCAACCGAATAAGAACGCGTATTTGGTGTCATTGTTGCAGCAGCAACGATTGCGGATAAATCCTTGTCAGATTGGTCTGCGGAAATAGAAATATTGGTAACGTATGCGTTTTTGCCCTGACCCATTGATGTCATAACGACGCGTACAGAAAAGTATATCGCAAACACGATTGCGACGACAAAGCACAGCCAAAACCAAAATGATTTCTTCATGTTCATAATTATATCACAAAAAAATACACATTTCAGTTTTTATTTGTGAAAATTATCGCCCGTAAAGATAATAATATTTTTATTCACAAATGTAAAAAAACCGGCATTCGCCGGTTTTTTTACAATGTACATTGTACATCTAACCCAATATATATTTTTGCATTTTTGTCGCATTTGTTTGCTGGTATATTATTGCAATATTGAACACGATTAGCAGGATCAAAGCCAGCAGTATCATAGCAGGCATTGGTACAACTTATAGGAAAATCGTTAGGAATTTTTGTTTCGTCCACCATAACATATGATGTGTAGCTATTTATTTGTGTATCTTTTGCTGCACTACATTTGAATTGTGTGTTTTTTACTGTAACAAAGTCTTCTACTTCATGTGTTACTTCAACGGTTATTTCATAAAAAATTTCTTCGCACACATCATTATTTAAATTGTAACCATCTTCACATTTTGTCGGTACACATTTATCCCATTCTGTGCCGTTCCATTTTTTTTCACCAGCTGATGCACCTGATGGTAATTCGTCTTTATTGCATGCTATTTTATTTGATATACAACTATCGCCTTCTAGATGTTTTCCATTTTCACATTCTATTGGAATACAAGATGTTTCCGTTGAATTCCAATCGTATCCTGTGGCACAGCTTGTTGGAACACATTCATCCCAATCATCACCGTTCCATGTTCTTGTGCCATTATCTGCGTGCAATGCATCTAATTCTGTCTTTGAACATTTCATTGTATCTGCAACACATTTGTTGCCATCTTTTTTATAGTATTGTTCACATGTTTCCAGTGTGCAACTACTCCATGTTGTGCCATTTAATGTGCGTACTGCCTTGGCCGCGTGTGGGATTTCAGACGTGCAATCTGTTTCGCCAGCCTGTTCACATTCATTGTTTGTGTTTAATATATATCCTGTTATACAACTTCTTGCAATGCATGTGCCGTTTACCTTGACTGCAGATGCAGCACCTGTTGGCCATTCTTCCGATGAACATTTTTCTTCATATTTTATTGTTGATGTCCAGTTACGTATATCTTGAACGCCGATATCCTGCAAGCATAATTCACGCATTGCCGCGGAATCGCCCTTGCTCTCGTGTGGTATATCTGATGTTTGTGTGCTTGCACCCTTTAATATTTCATTCAGTGTTACAACATTACGGCAAGTATTCTTGGTGTAATCTTGACTGTTAAAGCATTGTGAATTATCAGACGCATCAATAACAGCACGGAATTGTGCGGTTGATGGATTACAAATCATTTCTTCATAGCAATGTGGAACATTTGAAATCTGGGCGCAGTATGTTTTGATACGCGCATCTGGCCAGTTTGGTTCACTGTCTGCTGTGCTTTCGTAACAGTCGTAAATTTCACTGATACATTCGTTAAAGTTTGTAATCGCTTCGTTCGCAGCAGTCAATATAGAATCGCGTTCTTCAACTGCAAATTCCAGACGTTTTTGTTGTAATGCCTGTTGCGCTGCTGCCTTTTGCAGTGCAATATTCTGTGCCGCTGCACGCAATTGTTCGCCATACAGGTCACAGTCTGCATTTGCATCCAATAAATACTTGTTCATAATACTGCGACGTGCATCAGCAACCGGTCCACGCAGATTTACATATGGGTCTGTTGTTGTGCCGCTTACAGATGTTGTTGTATAACCAAAACATGCTGCACTGCTGTTGATAGAACCAGAATTACTGCGTTCCAGCAGGTTTATTTCATTGTTGTTTGTTAGTGTAATTTTTGAGTTATAGTTATATGGACAATTTGATGTTTGGCTTGTCGCGCATTTGCCACCAGATGGTGGTGTGCCGCATGCTTCGTATATGCCGTTAAAGCAAGAATCCAGAACGCGGCTGCAAACCTCGTTATGGGCGTGTTTAAACAGTTCATAACCCCACTTTTGCGACAGAGAATCTGTTGTTTCTGTTGAATTGACGTTTAATCCAGCCATTCCACTGACGATACCAGAAACATTTTCAAAATTAGTCAACAGACTGTTTTCATCATCTGTCAGAATTGTGATAGTTTTATCCTTGGCATCTGCCCATGATTTTAAATTAGATAAGATGTCAGAACCTGTACCATTCAAATCGTCTACATTAAATCCAAAATCGTTACTTTCACAATAAGATGGTTTTTTATCTTTACTACATTTACTGGAATCATATATTCCATGTGCCTGACACCATTCTGTATCATCATTAATCTCATTTTTATTTTCATCTGTTATGCCATTACGAACCTTTTCTGACATTTCTTTCCATGAAACACAGTTCATAACCTGTTCAGCTTCGGTCAATTGGAATGCATCAGATACATCTTTACCCTTGTTTGCAATCAACAATGCCAGTTCACCAGATGCCTGAATCAATTCTTCGTTGGCACGTTCAAGTGCTGTTTCAGCCTCTGCAAATGCGGTTACACGACCTGCACAGCCACATCTGCGTTGTGCCTGATTACGTGCAGTACAAATTTCGTCCATACAGGTATAGTATGATGTCATACAGTTATCAAATGCCTCAGCCGAGATAAGACCAGTTGTAGAGTCAATAATATTAGAATAATTACCTGTATACAATTTGCTGGACAGGTATGAATATGAAGAAGATACATTTGTTTTTGAACCACGTATTGCACTGCCCTGTAATGAAACGCGCGCGTTATCAGATGCGTTACGTGTTGTTGTATTTCTGGCACGAACAGTACGTGTTGCAGCATTGCTAGCACGATTTGCAGTTGTGTTCTGACGCGATACAACATTGCGTGATGCAGTGTTTACATTACGTGATGTAATTGTGTTTGCGCGTGGGTTTTGAACCGCGCTGCGTGATGCGGTGCCACGTGTCGCAACACCACGTGATTGTGTTGCCTGATTGCGTGCAGTATTTGTAACAGCAGTTCTTGCAACTGTTTTGCGATTGGTCGCCTGTCTGTCGCGTGGGCTGGCGCGGCCAGATGTGCGTGCGTTACTGCCAGCACGTTGTGCCTGTGGGCCAACCAATGTTGGGTCAATTACCGGTGCAATCGGGTCAGCAAACACCGCCCGCATTGATAAAAATGTAGAACATACAAAAAACGCACCCGCCAACAAGAAAACCGTGCTAACAGCATTCTTTAATGAATTTGCGACCGTCTTAGCTTTCATAGATATTCTCCCTGTGTTCTGGGAAAAAGCCCAGAATTCCAACTTTTTTGTATACTGTTTTGACACAATATACCTTTTAATTTATTTAATTATATCAATTTTTGGTCGGTCTGTAAACAACAAATAAACACCTTTTTTCATATTGTTTGGTGCTTGAATTTTCTTTTTTATCTGCTAGGATTTATCGCAGATAATTTTAT
>JAZRAD010000036.1:0-12720 GCA_045634405.1 Candidatus Enterousia sp. | reverse complement strand
AAGCAGAATGTTATTGGGTTCGGATTGTCTGTAAATGGTGTGTGTGGTGGCGTTGCAACCCAGGGCAAAGGTATATCTGAGTATAAATCATTGGGTGTTGGTATGTGTGATGGTGGTTATTATAACGGCAGCGAATGTGTGTCATACGCGCAAGATGCTTGTGCGACTGGTTATACCAAGCAGAATGTTATTGGGTTCGGATTGTCTGTAAATGGTGTGTGTGGTGGCGTTGCAACCCAGGGCAAAGGTATATCTGAGTATAAATCATTGGGTGTTAGTATGTGTGATTGTGGTTATTATAACGGCAGCGAATGTGTGTCATATGCAAAAACTGAATTGTGTCCAGA
Organism: Candidatus Enterousia sp.; assembly: GCA_045634405.1. Taxonomy (GTDB): domain Bacteria; phylum Pseudomonadota; class Alphaproteobacteria; order Rs-D84; family Rs-D84; genus Enterousia. Next base: position 12,373 of record JAZRAD010000036.1, on the reverse strand, counting down.
TGATTATAATGAAATTTCAAATGCAATGTCGTTTCGTGCGGTTGCAGATGGTATCGATTGTCCATCTGGAACAACGGTGATTTCTGCGTATGATGGGTCGCATTTGCCAGATGAAAAACAGATTCTTGTATGGTCGTATCCGTATGATAGTACGCCTGATAATATGATTGCATTGCGTATGTGTGCCGCTGGGCAAGAAATGAATTATTTGGGTAATTGTGCAAATTTGTGCGCGGTTCCAGGAACAAGATATTTACGTTCGAATACAGGTGTTGTTGTGCCTGTATATGCGAACAAGATAACCACACCGTCGTTAAATATAAAGTTGGGCAATGCCCAAAAGTGTTATGTAAATTTATTGCCAGAATCTGGTGCTGGAACAATCAATATCAGGTATAACGATGCGTTATATCATACGGTAAATTAAAAGTAAACATAGGGGGATTTGTTGTTTAAAAAATATATTTTATTTGGTGTGTTGCTGGGGTGTTGTTTGGTGTCCGGTGTAAAGGCGAATTTGTGTATGACAGATTATTCTGTCTTGATTGTTTTGGACAAAGATTTTAACAGCACGGTAAAATATGAATCGCCGCAACTAGATGATATGAACTGGCGGGTGGATGTAAATTATGACACGTTGGCGACATATAATGGTATTCAACGTAATATTCGTGGAACTGCGTCGTGTTCAGAATTTTCCGGCAGTATTCATGACACAGATGTGTCTGGTGCGGTAACGTCAATGGATAAAAGTGGTACAAACTGTTGGTGTGTTATGGCGCGGCCTGCAACAACGTATCCGATATTGGCGTATATTTATAGTGATGTGGACTCGTGTGTGGTCGGATGTGCAAGAACGTGTGCTGATAAATTACGCACCAGTTATGATTTTCGTGACAAGTTTTTTGAGTCTGTATTGTAATAAACAAAAGGGTTTTAAATATGACAAGAATATGTTTGTTTGCTGTATTGGTGTTGTATACATTTTGCGCGGGGGCAACGACAATGTGTGTACGTAATGACAAGGTTGTATTTGGTGTGTCTTCGCAACAGGCGCCAACGGCGGTTGCATATGATAATGATACGGCAGAATGGTCGGTGTATTTTGATGGTGTTGGTGTGGTTAGTGGTGTGTCGTCATGTTCTCCATGGTTCTTTGACGGTACGAAGTGTGCTGAAGGTGCTAGAATATTTAGTGCGTATAGTGGTTGTCCTTATGCAAACGGGGCTGATGTAAATAAAAATTATCAGGGACGCAAAGATGGGTCGTATTGTTGGTGTAAAATAACGCATCCGTTTGAATCTGGGTGGGTGTATGTTCATTTGTATTCAGGAAATTGTGCTAGTAATTGTCCTACGGCATGTGCGTCCCAGGGAATGGTGGGCAATCATATTTCCTTTCGTCCTTCTATTATGGCGACAGTTGGTATGGGGGAATAGTGTGATTTTATAATGTTTTCCTTGAATTTTTGTGGGGTTGTCGCTAATATCTGTGCATTGATTTGAAACAATAGGAATAAAACAATGGCAGACGATATTAAAAAAATTCATGAACGCGAGGCAAAATGGCAAAAACGTTGGAACGACGAACGTGCGTTTGTGCCAAAAAATGACGGTTCAAAACCAAAATATTATAATTTGATTGAATTTCCGTTCCCAAGTGGTTCGGGGTTACACGTTGGTCATATGTTGCCATATACAGGTATGGATGTTCTGGCACGCTTTCGTCGTATGCGTGGGTTCGATGTATTGTATCCGATTGGTTATGATTCAATGGGTATTTCGTCTGAAAATTATGCCACCAAAATTGGCAAGCACCCCAGTGAATCTGTCGCAGAACTGATTAAAATTTTTGAACGTGATATTTCAATAATGGGGTTGTCTTTTAACCCGGAATCAAAACTGTCAACGTCTGATCCTGAATTTATCAAGTGGACACAGTGGATGTTTATTCAATTTTACAAGGCAGGTTTGGCATATAAATCAGAACTGCCGATGAACTGGTGTCCGAATTGCAAAACCAATCTGACCAATGAAGAACTGGAAGATGGCAAGTGCGAACGCTGTCATGGGCCTGTTGAAAAGAAGATGAAGTTACAGTGGAACTTGGCAATCACTAAATACGCAGACAGATTGATTGATGATTTGGAACTGGTTGATTATCCAGAACGTGTTAAAACAGAACAAATAAACTGGATTGGTCGTTCGCATGGCGCAGATGTTAATTTCCAGGTTGGCGATGATATAATGACTGTTTATACAACGCGTATTGATACGATATTTGGTGTTACTTTCTGTGTGTTGGCACCTGAACATGCGCTGGTAAAAAAATGGCTGAATGCGGGCAAGATTAAAAATACAGATGCTGTGAACGAATATATTGCTGCGGCGCGCGCAAAAACTGAAATTGAACGTACAGATGTTACACGTGAAAAAACAGGTGTTCGTTTAGATGGTGTTATGGCGACAAATCCATTTAATGGTCGTGAAATTCCAATCTTTATTTCTGACTATGTTTTGGCAGATTATGGATTCGGTGCGATTATGGCTGTGCCGGCACATGATGGTCGTGACTGGGATTTTGCGAAAAAGTTTGGCTTGGATATTATCCCTGTTCTGTCTGGTGGTGAAGAAGGTAAAGTCTGGGAAGGTGATGGCGCACATATAAACTCTGGCTTCTTGGATGGTATGGGCAAAGAAGATGCAATTGCGGCCGCGATTAAATACGGTACAGAACACGGTTTCGCACGCGGTACGACCAAGTACAAGTTAAAAGACTGGGGGTTTTCGCGTCAGATGTACTGGGGCGAACCAATTCCAATGGTTTATTGTGAAAAGTGTGGTTGGGTGCCTGTTCCAGAATCTGAACTGCCATTGTTGCAGCCATATATGTCAGACTATAAACCAACAGATGATGGCGAAGGTCCATTGGCGCGTGCCACAGACTGGGTAAATACAACTTGCCCGCATTGTGGGGGGGCTGCGAAGCGTGAAACAGACACCATGCCTCAGTGGGCTGGGTCTTCGTGGTATTTCTTGCGCTATTTAGATTCCAAGAATAATGATGCGTTCTGTGCACGTGAAATGTTGGATAAATGGATGCCAATTGATCACTATAACGGCGGTATGGAACACACAACGCGTCATGTTCTGTATTCAAGATTCTGGTATAAAGTATTGTCTGATTTGGGCTTTGTTCCGGGGGTTGAACCATATAAAAAGCGTACCAGCAATGGTTTGATTATGGCAGCAGATGGAACAAAAATGTCAAAGTCACGTGGTAATACTGTGCCAAGTTCTGATGTTGTTGAGCGCAGTGGTGCAGACGCGTGTCGTATGACTATTTTGTATCTGGGACCATGGGAGCAAAGTGCAAACTGGTCCGAAGATACATTACGTGGTGTTGAGCGCTTTTTGAAACGCGTAGAAAATCTGTTTGATAATTTGACAGACGAACCAATGACGGCAGAACAAGAACGTCTGCAACATAAATTGATTGCAGATGCAACAAATCGTTTGGAAGATATGAAGTTCAACACGACAATATCTGCGATGATGGAATATATCAATGCGTTTGGTGGTAAAATGCCCCGCCCTGCGTATGAAACATTGTTGCAAGTCCTGAATCCATTTGCGCCACATTTAACCGAAGAAATGTGGGAAAAACTGGGGCATAATGATATGCTGGTATTTGAACCATGGCCAACATTTGATGCGGCAAAACTGGTTGAAACACAGATGACAATCGTTGTGTCAGTCAATGGTAAACGTGCGGCAGACTTTGTTGTTGCAGCTGATGCAGATGAAAATACCATTGTCGAAGCGGCGCGTGTTGCAGCTGGCGCAAAATTGGATGGTTGTGAAATTGTTAAAACAATCGTTGTGCCAAAGAAACTGGTAAACTTTGTTGTAAAAAAGTAAGGTAACATTTCGTGTCAGAAGAGCATATCAGTAATTTTGGTCGTTTTGACGGACTGATTGCAAGACGATTATTGCGCCGTGGTCCAGAAGAGATTAGTCGTATTTATGATGATCCGTCACCATTGATGCGTGCGATTATAGAGCACAGGTGGGCGCAAGAGCCTGATGTTAAATTGGCACTGCAATTAAATCGGATATTGCGATATGCAAAATATATTGGTCCCCAAAAATATAAACAAATAAGAACTGAAATGTTGGCGGCAATCAAGGAAGGTAGTAATGGGGATATGACGGGCTATCGTGAGTTTGTAAAATTGATAGATAATCCGCAAATCGGCGAACAGTATGATAATTTTCTTTCGGAATTGCTTGAAAAAAGCCCAAAGACAAAAGCTGTTATTTTAAAACTGGGCGAGCGTAATAAAGAATTAATAAAATTCGGTTTGGATTATCGTGCAGATTATATCGCAAACGATTCTAAGTTTTTTGATACAGTTAATACACAGGCGATATTTTTGTGGGCCTTTTGTAGACGCGGTTTTGAACTGAAATTCAAGTGCTTTTTGATGCGGATGCGACTAAAAAATGACGAGGCAAGACTGGCGTGTATCAAGTTTTTGTTGCCAGATTATGAAAATATTATCGAAGTGTATCAAAGGAATTTTAACGAGCGTCAGAAAATTTATGATGAAGCTTCTAAGGTTTATCAGGGTGCTGTTAAGGATGTTAGGGATTTGTATCAACAAACAGAAAAAGATATTGATGAAAAATACCAAGGCATTGCAAGATATAAAGAACTGATAAGAACAAAGCAGTTGGCACCGTTTAAAAAGAAATAAAAAAATCCCCAAACGGGGATTTTTTAAATACTGTCAGCGTTTACCCAGCGACCGTCTTTTAACAAGCCTGGGGCCATGCCTTCGGTTGAACGCAATGTGTCAATTACACTGCGTGCTTTTTGCGCATCCAGATTGATAATACGAACTTTGAATAAATCGCCTTCGTTTACAACGGCAGTTTCACCATAAACTTTCATACGATTTGCCAATGCGTCTGCGCTATCTTGAGCATAGAATGCAGCCAATTGAATGCTGTATGGGCCAGATGCAGGTGCAACTGTTTCTGTTGCGACAGGTGTTGGTTCTGCAACGACTGTTGTTCCCAATGTTGCGTTTTTAACAGCAGTTGACTGGTCTGTTAAGACTTGAACTTGAACCTTGCCCTGACCTTTCAGGCCGATTTGTGCAGCGGCTGCAGATGACAAGTCAATTAAACGTGTGTTTACATATGGGCCACGGTTGTTGATACGAACGATAACAGATTGACCGTTATCCAGATTTGTTACCTGTGCGATTGTTGGCAATGGTAGTGTTTTGCTGGTTGCTAACATTTGATTACTGTCAAATGTTTCGCCGTTGCTTGTTTTTTTGCCGTCCAAGTCAGCAGGTATAACACCAGCAACACCTGTTTGGTTAAAAGTCATATCTTCGGCTGGGATATATTGTACACCGTCAACCTGATATGCGGAACCAACGTAGTATTTTGGGCCGGCTGCCAATAAATAAGCGTTATTTAAGCTTTCTGTCTGTGCCGTTACAGGTGCGGACATCAGTGGTTCTTCGCCAAATGCGTCTGGGCCATATGATGTGCTGCTGCGCCCTGTTGTGCTGAGGTCTGTGCAGCCTGCCAAGATTGCGGTCAGTGCCGCCAAAGAGATTAGTTTTTTCATAGTTCAGGACTCCTTCCGTTACATTTATGATTTTATTTTATCATAAAAAAGCCCTGTATTCAAATTTATTTTTAAGCGCGAATTTTGCGATCTATCAAGTATGCAACAGGCAGGTATATTATGCCGTATCCACCAATTGCCAGTCCCAGTACCCAAATGCTGGATATTGTAATCGTATTTAATGCAAGCCCCAGTAATACTGCCCATGCGCCAAACGCAATAATACAGCGTAATGTGTGCCCATCGTGTTTGGCAAGTCCGCGTTTGTGACATGCGCGACCCAACAGATAGTTTTTAAAGTAACCGCTGACAACAACACCGATTGGAATCGCCAGATAACCCACAATTGGGAACAATGTTAAATACAGTACAGCTGCAATACTAAGTGATATGATACTTGTCTTGACAGGTGTTTTAACATCTTGGGCGGCATATAGTGTTTTGCTGTATATCTGGCTGATAAGCATTGCAGGCAATACAAATACTTGAATCATAATCGCCACCGCAACAGCGTGTGTTGATTCAGATGTCCATGCGCCATATTCAAACAGGAACTTTATAACAGGTTCTGCCAATACGAATAATCCAACCACGCATGGCAATATCAGCATCATAGAACGACGCAATGAAGAGTTCTGTTGTATATAGACGCTGCGAATATTATTATTGGCCAGCGCATTTGATATAGACGACATCAGAACTGTTCCAACAGCCAATCCAATCATTGCAAAAGGTAATTGCACAATTCTGTCTGAATAATAAAGCCATGATACAGCACCGCTTTGAAAACTGGCGACCAGTGTGCCGACAATAATTGTTATTTGATAGAAACCGTTGCCAACGATACTGACCCCCAGTCTTTTAAACATACTTTTTATCTGTGGGGTCCAGCGTGGCTTAATCAGATACAGTCCAAAGTGATTTCTACGTATGCGCGACCACAGAACGCCGAACTGAATAATTCCAGATAATACAACTGTGCCTGCCATCAGGTACAAGATATGGGTGCTGCCAAACGCCATGGCGAACAGTAATGCGCATATCAGCATAATGTTTAACAATACAGGCATAAAAGCCGCCAACAAGAACTTTGAAAACGCGTTTAATATCGCAGATAAAAATGCCGCGCCACATATAAATATTACATATACAAACATTATGCGTGATATGATAACGGTCATTTCCATCTTGCCAGGTGTTGCATCAAACCCAGGTGCCAACCCCCACACAACCAATGGCATAAATATTTCAAACAGTATTGTAATGCCCAGTAATATCAGTAATAACCATGAAAACGCATTACGGGCAAAATGTTCGTCTTTTTTAGAATCTGTGTACATGGGAATAAAGATTGCAGACAACGCCCCTTCGCCCAGCAGGTCACGGAACATATTCGGCAACTTGAACGCCGCCAAGAATATATCAGACATGCGCCCTGCCCCCAGTACGCGCGCAATCAGCATATCGCGAATGAATCCGAATATACGACTGATGCCGGTCATGGCACCAACCCCGAAAATATGTTTGCCTAGTTTCATAGTTTAGATTATACTGCGTTATGTATTGGAAAATCAAGACAGGAATTAAATTATGAAAAAACTGATAATGTTATGTGGTGTGTTGGCTGTATTGGCTGGGTGCGCTGGTGGCGACACAGAAATTGTTGCAGATATGCCATTGGCAGATATTTATAAATCTGCATATGATAATTTTAATGATGGCGACTATGAACAGGCGGCAATGGATTTCTTGCGCGCTGAAACACAACATCCGGCAAGTGCGTATGCCGCAGATGCGCTGGTTATGGCGGCGTATTCACAGTACTTAGACGATGATTTCGCAGGTGCAATATTGACCACAGACAGATTTATGCGATTCCACCCAGGACATGCAGATGTGCCATATGTAATGTATTTGCGTGGAATGTGCTATTACCGTCAGGTCAGTGACGTTCGTCGTGAACCGGGGATGTCGGCATATGCATTACAACAGTTTCAAACATTGGTTCAGCGTTTCCCACGCAGTCCATATGCCAAGAACGCAGAAAATAAAATAAATATTTTGAAAAACTATATCGCTGGCAAGGTAATGTATTCTGCGCGTAATGATATGCGCAAAGAAAATTGGACCAGCGCGATAAATCGTTTGCAGTCTGTTGTGACAGACGCCCAAGAAACCGTTATGCCGGCCGAGGCATTATATCGTCTGACAGAATGTTATACGGCGATTGGATTGCCACAACAGGCGAACGGTTATGCCGAGATGTTAAAACTAAATTTTCCAGACAACGAATGGACAAAAAAGTTGAAATAAAAGCCCCCATTTGGGGGCTTTTTTATTATTGAAAAAGATGTAAATTTTGATAGAATATAATTTGAACTGACAGGGATGTCGGTTCGGGCCTTAGAAAAGCCCATGTGTTTCGGTGCGAATGCATCGTAATCCGATGAAAATCGGTGCCTTTGCACCGTTATTTTTACCCCCGATTATGGTCGGGGTGCTGTTGTAATATATTGAACGCAACAGGGTCATCAAACACATGATTTTTCTAACACCCCGACCGTCATTTCTGTGACGGTTTTTGTTTTTGGGAAAATCATGCGTAAATTATTGGTTGTTTTATTTGTCTGTATTGCGTTTTGCGCAAATGCGCGTGTGTTGCATGTGGACGATAATGTAATAAAACTGTCACAAACAAAAACAACTGACCCCGCCCTGCACGTCCGTATTGGTGATGAATTGTGGTATGGGAATATGGTGCGCTGTAAATTGCCCATGAACGAACGCACAGACAAAGAATTAAAAGTAAGATACAATGATAAAATATATAACGTAATAGAGCCGTTTACTGATACAACAAATTATACGTATGATGAAAACGGTCAGCTGATTGCCGCAAATGAAAATATCTATCTGGAAAGCACAGGCACACAATGGATTGATACAGGTTTTATAGCAAATCAAGATACACGTATTGTTGCTTATGCTCAAGCTGCAACAAAAACTATCGCATTTTTTGGTTCTAGAACATCACGTGTTAAAGATGCTTTTTATTTTCTTTGTACTGATAGGGATTATTATAGGACCGATTACGGTTCTTATGCTATTGACCTTCAGCAATGTAAACATAATCAAAAACTATTAATTGATAAGAATAAAAATATAACAACTTTGACATATGAAGATTTAACAACTTATACAAACACAATTACATATCATCAATTTACAACACCGTTATCAATTGGAATTTTTGCGTTGAATTATCCTGCTGGGATAGATTTGGCGCCAGTGGGTACCATATTTTATTACATAAAAATTTGGGATAATGACGTTCTTGTTCGGCATTTTGTGCCGGTGCCGTGTGGGTTAAAAATTGGGGGTTTTGTTGTGCCAAGTAACGGCATGTGGGATATTGTGGAACAAAAATTTTATGGCAACATTGGAACTGGTGATTTTATTTATGGCGTGGATGAGTAAATGTAAAAAAATCCCCCAAATCGGGGGATTTTTTAAGAGATTTTTTCAACACGTCTGACGCGGCGTTCAGAATTATCAAATGGACTTTCCAAAAATGCCTGAACGGTCAGGAATGCGACCTCGATATCAATGTCGTCAGCCGCCAATGCCAGTACATTTATATCGTCGTGGAATCTGTCGTCACGTGCCTGATTTGGTGTGTTGCAACGTGATGCACGAATGTGTCTGTATCTGTTCGCAGCAATCATTACGCCCGCCCCTGTGCCACATATAATAATACCGCGGGAATTTGGGTCGTCCAACATTGCGTCTGCCAATGTCGCGGCAACGTCTGGGTAATCTGCAGATATGTTCGGATCGTCAACACCCAGATTTACAGCGTTATATCCGGCCGCTGCCAACATTTCGATTAAGTATAATTTCAATCCAACCCCACGATGGTCGGCAGCAACAAAAACACGTGATACATTTTTATTCATTATTTCTTTCCTTTCTTTTCGTCTGTGCGTTTAGACAATTTGCAATCCAGACCAGTATTGCCTGTGATATTTAATGTGTTATATGCTAATGTGCCTGTCATTTTGGCAGCGTTAAATATGTTCGCAGTGTTCACAGTCGCAGAACCGTCCAATGTGCCATGCAAAAATAATACAGGTGCGTTTATGTCGCCAATAACAACGCCACCACGACCAATTACAACTGTTTCCGCAGTAATGTTACCCACAACTTCGCCATGGATTTGAACATTGTGGTCTGTTTTTATGTCGCCTGTTAGTTTGCAACCTGCCCCGATGACTGTTGGTGATTGCTTTTCTGTTGCGTTTGTAAATGCCAGCATTTTATTTTTCCCCTTGTACAAATTTTGTTGGATCAAATGGTGCACCCTTGTATCTGATTTCATAGTGCAAGTGTGGACCTGTTGAACGTCCAGATGATCCTGCCAAACCGATTACTGTGCCGGGACGTACCCAATCCCCACGTGAAACGTTTATTTGGGACAAGTGTGCGTACAATGTTGTAAACCCAAGTCCATGATCTATTTCAACTGTTGTGCCGTATCCAACACGTTCGCCCGCAGATACAACGCGACCCGGTGCAACAGCCATCAATTCTGTGCCAATTTTGCCTGCAAAATCAATGCCACGGTGTTTTTTTGGTTTGCCAGTAAATGGATCTTTGCGTGTCCCGTAATTAGATGTAATTCTGGCTTTGACAGGTTTGCCCAGTGGTAAAACATCGTTTAAACGACGCAGACCGTTCCAGCGTTCCAAACCGTCTGCTAACTTTTGATATTTTTCATCTAAATCTTTGTTGAATTCAACAGGTGTAAATGCAGAACCAACCAATGGACTGGAATATTTGTTCACGTTTCTGATAAGCGTCTTTTCGTTCAGTCCCAGTGTTGCCAATGTTCCGTTTATCTGTTTTATGCTTTTTTGCAGTTCTTCGGTATTTGTTTTTGTTAATCCGCTGACTGTATCTACGATGATATTGTCTGCTTCGGCGATTTGTAACATGGATTCCAGCATCAGGGTGTTACGCTTTTTTAATTCTTCGTTTTCTGCACGGGTTAATTCGTATTCTGCGGACAATTCAGACATTTTTGTATATTCTGGGGCATAATCTTCGTCTTTTAACATTTCAACAATACGTGTGCGTAAAAATTCCAGTTCGCCCCATGTCTTGCTGCGACTGTTCATTAATGCTTCTTTATCTTTGTCAGATTTGTCTTTGGCGTTTAAAATTTTGTCGTCAATAATATTAATTTCACGTGCCAAAGATGTATATTTTGCCAAATATGTCTGTAAATCTGTCATGTGACGATTGTGTGTGTCACGTACCTGTTCCAGTTGCTGGGTACGCATTTGTAATAATGGACGATGATATACAAAAACATATGTCGACCATGCAGCCCACAAAAACAATCCAACTTTGCCACAAAAGCGTGTAAACCGCCAAAAACTGCTTTGTTCATAAGAATAAACATTGCCGTTCGGTGTGTCCATAACAGTAAATTGACGTGGCGGAAATATGCGTGAAATCATACGCCATACAGCACGAAAAGGCGATGTAATAAACGCCCATAAAGATGTAAAATATCGTGTTATAAAGTTTAACATGTCTGGGGTATTTTAGACAACACATCCGCAATAGTCAAGCCGTCACGTAAAATTGGCTCGTAATTCATGGACAGACCACGATGTATCTTGCTGGTGCCACGTGTGCCCAAACGGCCAGAAATTAAGACACGTTCTGCAGTGTTTTTTGCACCAAATAATGGAAATATATTTATGTCTGCCAGTTTTTTTGTCATTTCTGGCAGTACGGTCGCGATAGTGGTTGCGTCTGTGATGATGCAAAATGTCCCCATCGGACGCAGTCTGGCCATGCAACGTGCAACCCAGCGACCTAAATGAACATTATGGTGTGCGTTATGGCGTGCGGGTGTGCCTGTGAAGTATGGCGGGTTTGTAATAACCAGGTCAAATGTACGGTCTGTACGCCAATTTAAAATATCTTCTTTGATTAATTCAATTTCTTTGTCGTTTAATAATATGTTTTTATGACATTCTTGCAGCATTTCAGGCGAATTATCAATGCCAACAATTTGTGCGTTTGGATTGTTCGCCAGTAAGCATAGTGATACGCCACCTGTGCCAATGCCAACATCAAGAACGGTTTTAACGTTACATGGTGCAAATGCCGCCAGCCATACCGCATCAGATGTCGGATTATAAAAACTGCGGTGCATTTTTACGCGACCGCCCATCAGGGTAAAAATTTCTTGTTTTGTACTCATATCTACTTATAATAAACCGTAAAAAACAAAAGGCAAGTTTATGTTGAACGAATTCACAGTTGTACAAAGTGCGTTAAGTGCATTTAATAATGCTGCATTAGTTGGACCTGCATTTTTATGGTGGGCATTTTTAATGTTGCCTTTGTTTTTTATGGTGCGATTGTATGGAAATGATTTTATTGCACGTATCGGTTGGAATCGCGAAAATCTGTTATCAAAGGTTTCTGTGTGGACTGTTGGATTTGTGCTTGTATGGATTGTTATGTTCGGCGGTAATTATGCTGTTTTGCGTGATAATTTATCTGTGCTGCCGATGGTTACAGCGGTTATTGTGTTTTTGTCTTCGCTGTTTGTGTCGTCGTATGTACGAAAACAGCCCCTGCCCCACATGGGATGGAAACAGTGGTTGCTGGTTGCTGCGGTGTTCGTGTTGATTGGTTTGTCTG
>JAZRAD010000035.1:0-3945 GCA_045634405.1 Candidatus Enterousia sp. | reverse complement strand
GGCGAATTGCGTAAAGAAGGCGAATCTGGCCGTACAAAAATCAACCAATATACACGCTATTTGGCGGTGTTCTTGGCGGTTGTTCAAGGTTGGGCAGTTATTCGTGGTTTGGAAATGATGGCACCTGTAAATGGTGTGTCAGCTGTTGTAAATCCAGGCTTTGCGTTTGAAATGTCTGCGATTATCGCATTGGTTGGTGGTACTGTATTTGTTATGTGGTTGGCAGAACAGATTACTGCACGTGGTATCGGGCAGGGCGCATCACTGTTAATCTTTGCTGGTATTATTGCAGAAGTTCCAGGCGGTATCGCACAGGTAATATCTTTGGGATCTGTTGGTCAGATTTCACCTGCGATGATTGCGCTGATTGTTGCATTCGTTGTTGGTATTATCGCACTGATTGCGTTCTTTGAACAGGCACAGCGTCGTATTCAGATTCTGTATCCTCGTCAGGCGATGGCAAATGGTGTTATGAACACAAACGCATCTTATCTGCCAATTAAAATCAATATGTCTGGTGTTATGGGACCTGTATTTGCATCTTCTATTATGATGTTGCCTGCGTTTATTCAACGCTTTGTGCAAAGTGATAATTTGACAGTGCAAACAATTATGGGATTCTTTACATACGGAACATGGTCTTATATCATTATGTTTACAGTATTGATTGCGTTCTTTGCATATTTTCAGACTGCTGTTATCTTTAATTCCGAAGAAACAAGTAACAATCTGAAAAACGTTGGTGGTTATGTTCCAGGTGTTCGTCCAGGTGAACAGACTGTAAAATATCTGGATAATGTTGTTTCACGTACAACAGCGATTGGTGTTGCGTACTTGATTGTTGTTTGTGTATTGCCAATTATCTTGAATACTCATGTTGGTATGCCATTGATGATTGGTGGTACAAGTGTATTGATTGTGGCTGGTGTTGTATTGGATACTGTAAATCAGGTTCAGTCTTACTTGGTCGCCAAGCAATACAGTGGTGTTGTTAAAAAGGCACAAAAGAAAGGTCGTTTCCGCGGTTAAAAATTGCGGGAATAAAACAAGATTTGACTTTTGCTGGATTTTGTATAAAATTATTCGGCAAAATAAAAATGGCCCACGGTAAAAATACTTTGGGTTTAAGGGTATCGGAACATCGGGTGGACTTGGTGTTTCGCAGTTAAATAAAAAGGAAAAAGAAAAATGGCACGTATAGCAGGTGTTAACATTCCGACAGAAAAACGCATTGAAATTGCGTTGCAATACATTCACGGTATCGGTCCAGCTAAGGCTGCACAGATTTGTGAAGCGTTGAAATTAAAAGACGGTTTGCGCGCAAAAGATTTGACAGACGCGGATGTTATCAAAATTTCTAATTACATCGAAGAAAACTTTAAAGTAGAAGGTGATGTTCGTCGCGAAGTTGCAATGAATATCAAACGTCTGCAAGATTTAAAAGCATATCGTGGTATTCGCCATCGTAACCGTTTGCCGGTTCGTGGTCAGCGTACACAAACAAATGCTCGTACACGCAAGGGTAAACGCGTGGCTGTTGCGGGTTCTGCAACAAAGGGTAAATAAAAATTAATCTGACACCGCATCTATGCGCGTTGGGCTGTGGTCATGTAGCGTTTGTACACTCCCGTCGCCCAACACACATATCTGCAATGTTATCTTAATTTTTTTAACAAGGTAGAGATTAACACCATAGTTAATTGAAGACATCGAAAAAGGAAAAATAAAAATGGCAGTTACAAAAGCTAAAAAGAAAGTCGTAAAAAAAGTATCACATGGTATTGCACATGTTGTTGCGACTAATAACAATACACGTATTACAATCACAGACCAGTCAGGCGCTGTTTTGGCATGGGCAACCGCTGGGGCAAATAATTTCAAAGGTGCGAAAAAGTCCACACCATACGCAGCAACAATCGTTGCAGACGCTGTTGGTAAGAAAGTCGCAGAAATGGGTATGAAAACAGTTGATGTTTTGATGCGTGGTATTGGTCAGGGTCGTGAATCTGCTGTACGTGGATTGGCAAATGCTGGTCTGGTTGTGCAGTCCATTACTGATACAACACGTATCCCACACAATGGATGTCGTCCAAAGAAGGTACGTCGCGTCTAAAAAAATAAATTGTAATAATTTATCTAAAAGTAAAACGGGAATCTCATGTAGCGTCATGTACACTACGATTCCCGTTTTTCTTTTATCTAAACCATTCTAATTTATTTTTTACGCTAATCACGGATGGGGGTGGCAGTTCATGTAGCGTCATGTACACTACGATTCCCGTTTTTCTTTTATCTAAACCATTCTAATTTATTTTTTACGCTAATCACGGATGGGGCTAGCGGTTCATGTAACTTCTGTACACTATGTTTTCTGGTTTGTTTTTGTTTAAACTGTTCTGTGTCAAAGAAAGAAAAAGTGTTTTTTTTGATGAATCAAATTTATTATTTTTTTAATTAGTATTTTGAAAATATGTTTTTTTATGATAAAATTAAGCATTGATAATATTGGGGGGATTTTATTGTGAAGGGGATATTTAGCATAATTTTTATGAGTTTATTTATGTTTTCTGGGTATGCAGCGGACGCTACAGATGTGACAACGGCTGCTGTTGCGGCGATTGTTGGTACAGACAAGGAGTTGTCGTATGGGGAAAAAATTGGCATTATTTCTACTTTAGAAGATGATATTTTGATTCTTGATTCTGAAATTAAAAAGTGTGAAAAATCCAAGAAAGGTTGGATTGTTGCGACTGTGATTGGATCTGCAGGGGTTGTTGCGACTGGTGTTGCGGCCGGTGTTCAAGGTGCCAAGATTGCAGATAAGAAGGAAGAATTAAATCAGCATAATGAAGAAAAGAAAAATAAAGAAGCAGAATTAAGAGAGTTGAAGAATAAGTAGGTTTAGTTATGAAAAAATTATTGATTTTATTTTTATCTTTTATGCCCGCGATTGCGTCTGCAGATTATCTAGATGACAAGATTATTGCGTTAACAAAGCAGAAGCAAGAAAAGGTTGCAATCTTAGAAAAGTGTCAAAAAGCCAAGGGTGGTTTGATGGCGGCTGGTATTGCGACACTTGGGGTAAGTGTAATTGGTATTGGTGTAAATATTGGCGAAGCGGTAAAAATAAAAGATTTAGATAAAGATATTGAAGCTGTAAAAAAAGATAATTTGGCACTGGATGAACAGTTGACTATAATAAGTGACCAAATTGCGTCGGATAACACATGTGGTGGAAATAATTGTGTTGGTGACGGTGAATCTATGGTTGGTGCGCTGAATGCTAATGCGCCGATATGTATCAACGATATATGGCGTGCCCGCGTTTGTAAAGAAGGTTATTCTGGCGCATATAAGTCATGTAAACGTAATGGTGTTTTGGAATCTTATGTTGATTTTTGTTCCAAAATAACAAAGCCAGAAAATGTAAAAGTAGAAGATTTGGGCGAAGGTAATTATGTTATCAGGATAGTTGTTGAAGGTCAGGAAATAGAGAAAAAGATTCAATTAGAAGAAGGAATAGATGATATTTCGAATGTATCTGGTGATGTAAATAATAATCAGCCAATTAATATAACTGTAAACAACAATTTTACAACTCCTGAGGGACAACCGGGACAACAGGGACAACCGGGACAACCGGGACAACCAGGACAACCAGGACAACCAGGACAACCGGGACAACCGGGACAACCGGGTCAGCTTGCAGTTACAGGTAAAGACGGAACTGTTATTTATATTGGAGCTGTGCATATCTATGGTTATCAGGGTGGTTTTGTGCCTGGTATCCCAGGGGGCAATGGATTTATTACAATTTCGGGAGAAGGTTTTTCGACGAGTTTTTCATATTCTGATGCTGGTGGTATTACGTGTCCGACCGATACTAATATACCTGTTACCAAAGGTAGATCAAAGACAATGACGGTATCAGGTGCAAGTGTAGCA
>JAZRAD010000034.1:0-5968 GCA_045634405.1 Candidatus Enterousia sp. | reverse complement strand
TGGGATAAAATTAGGATTAAAAAATTTCCCAGAAGTTGATATTTTTAATAAAGAATTTGATTGGCCTGATATAGTAGTTGGTTGGTATTTTGATTTTAATTGTAATTCTCTTTTTTATCATAACAGGTCACGGCAAATTTTTGCTGCTGCGCCGTTTTATGCCTTTACATCAAATAAAATAATAGAATTGGAAAATTATCGGGCTGTAAATAATAAAATTGAAACGTTATATAAAACGCCGTCGCTGATTTCGCGTGCGTTAAAATTTCAAGTTTTGTTTCGTGAAAAATACGGTATAGATGCCAGACTGTCTTGGACAATTTTGCATGTGTTGTATGATATGAATAAACAGACAGAACAAAAAATGTTTGAATACACACAGCAAAAAGTAAAAGATGAAAATTTAAGAAAACAAGTAATAGAACAATATTATAGTATAAAGCGTCGGTAACTAAAACACACGCATCATATTTGTGTGGGACAGGGCGATTGCGATTGCATCTGCTTCGTCCGCTGTTTTTGGGTGTGCGGTGGGCAGTAATATTTGCACCATTTTATCAACAGCGCTTTTGTCTGCGTGTCCTGCACCGGTCAGGGCTTTTTTTATTACATTTGGTTCGTATTCAAATATTGGAATATTTTGGTTTGCAACTGCAACAATTGCAGCGGCGCGTGCCTGACCCAGAAGCAAAGTTGTCTTTGGGTTTTTGTTTACAAATATTATTTCAATACTGCATTCGTCGGGCGAAAATGTTTCGCATAGTTTTGTGACCTCGCGAAAAATTGTAACAAGTCTGTCAGCCATTTCCATTTTTGGATTTGGTAAAATTACACCGCTGGCAATATATTTGCGCGAAGAACCAGCGGTGTCAATAACCGCCCAACCTGTATGTAATAATCCTGGGTCAATGCCCAATACACGCTTTGTCATTTTTTGTTCTTTTCTATACGATTCCATCCCCATATAAACATAGGTGCAAATACAAAAATGTACAAAACCCAACCTAAAATTGCCATGGGCATGTTGGTGTTTGCACCAAAAAAGAATGTCCAAAAATTCTTTAATAAAATTACAGAAATCACAAAATATAAAATTTTAAAAAATGTTTTCATGATGTTTGTTTGAATTAATTTGATTTCTTGGTTACTTTGCGTTTTTGTGTTTTGATTTCTGTTATAGATATAAGGTTTTTATACCAACCTAGTAACGGTACACGCAGACCGCATGTTGTTACATTGTATGTTTTTCCAACTTTTAATTTAGCAAATATTTCATCTGATTTAAATTTGCCAAAGAATACTAAATTAGAATTACGGATTACTTGTCCATCTTTTGTATAAATCATATATTGTGATCTGCTGTTGTCTGCACCAAATTTTAATTTTGCTATTGTAATACGTTGGGTTTTAACAGTCGCATATTGATATAACATACGAACAAAGCCAATAACAATAAATATTATCAGCATTGAAATAAAGCCTTGTAATTCATTCCCTGCCATTTCTGTTTCTTTCATATTTTTTTTCTCCTTATTTTCTGAAACTTATTTTTCCAACCGCGTTATAGCCAAAGTATTTATTTATGCGTTTTATTATCTCGTCTGATTGATATGATAATTGCAGTGTATACGCCGGATTTGTTGGGCGAATTACAATATTAAATGTATTGTCGCGGTTCTTTTTTATCGCGGCAAGTTTTGCAATAGCCGCAATATCAGCACCCATTATTTCGTCCCAACGGTTCAGCAAATCAGAATCAGATGCACGAACACCAAATATTTTTATCAATCCACCCAATGCACCCGCAATTGTTTGCGGGCGTGAAGTGCGAACATCTAATTTCTTACCTTGGTTTGACATAACTGTATTCTTTTGGCATCAAGATAAACATTTTTCCTTTGGCGTGTTGGCCCTGGGCAAGTTTGTATGCTTCGTCTCCTTTGCCAAAGAAGATGTCTGCGCGAATAAATCCGCGGATTGCACTGCCTGTGTCTTGGGCGACCATCAATCGACGAAATGCGCGACCATCAGACAGGTTTGTGCTGATATATACTGGCAACCCAAGTGTGTACAGACTGTCGTCCATGGCGATACTGCGGATTTTAGACAGTGGTGTGCCCAGTTTTCCAACAACATCTGGTGGTGTTGATTCATAGAAATATACATATCGTGGGTTTTTATAAATTACATCTTTGGCAAGTGTCGGGTTTGCTTTCAGATGTTGCCATACTGCCTCGGCCGAGAAGCCACCAGCAGGGCGTATGCCACGATTACGCAGTTCTTCGCCAATTGATTTAAATGGCATATCGTTTACCGCACCAAAGTTTAATTTTACATCTGTGCCGTCTTCCAGTCTTAGATTGCCGCTGCCTTGGATTTGCAGGTTTTGAACATCAACAATGTTTGCCCAGTACAATACGCGCCCAATTTTCTTTTCAACAATGTCTTTTTTTGGAACGCCTTTGTAATTACGGCCATCGTTTGGTACTGCCATCAGTGGTTCGTTGCATTGTGCGGTCTGTTTGCGGCATGCAGGAATAATTGGGGAATAATAACCTGTGTATGTTCCTGTGTCTGTGCCGTTTTCATTGAATATCTGATATGGCTGAAAGTGTGATTCAAACCATGCGCGCACAGTCGCAATATCAGCAGATGTGCTTGGCAACATACGGCATTTTTCTGCAAACAGTTCGCGGTCTGGGATTACACGACCAACGAATTGAATTTTTGCCTTGCAAGAATTACGGAATGCCTGTAATGCGTATCTAACATCGTCATCACGCCAGCCGGGCAGTTCGCTGTATGATACGCGTTTTAGGTTTGATGGAATTATCGCATGGTCGTCCGATATAGTTGGTGCGGATAAATCGCAACCAGCCAGAATAAATCCACAAAAAGCAGCAATTAGACCACGCTTTATAAGTGATTTGTTAAAAAATGACATTTTTAGATATCCCCCCACTTGTAAAATATTTTAATAATGCTATATTATCATAAAACAGGGACGCAAGTCCAGACATTAAGGTCGCCACAAATATCACAAGGAGAAATTATAATGGCAAAATTTAATATTATATCTCAGTTCTTGAAAGACATTTCTTTTGAAAGCCCAAATGTACCTGAATTGTTCTTTAAAAATGATAACGGTCAGGCAAAAATGGAAATCAATATTGATTTGCAGGTCAAGGGCGCAGAAAACAACTTGTTCATGGTTGATTTGATTGTAAAAGCACATTCAAAATTAGAAAATGGCGACAAAACAATCTTTTTGATTGAATCAACATATTCTGGTCTTGTTCAAATGGAAGAAGAAAAAGACGAAGAAGCAAAAAAACGCACATTGTTGATTGATGTTCCAACAATGTTGTTCCCAGCTGTACGTGGCTTGATTACACGTTTGACATCAGAATCAGGGTTCCCAACATTCGCGATGCAGCCTGTGGACTTTGCCCAACTATACGCCCAAAAACAGGCAAAATAAATTATAATAATTCATCTGTGGACGGTCCCGATGGCTCATGTAACTTTTGTACACTACACCATCGGGACCGTTCCACATCTAAATCATTCTAATTTATTTTATATATTTGCTGATAATAATTCATCTACCCGCGGTGCCGGCAACTCATGTAGCGTCTGTACACTACGGTTTCGGGTTCGTGCGTATCTAAATCATTCTAATTTATTTTTACGCTAATCATGAATTTGTGATTAGTATTTTTTTATGGTATAATATCTGAACTATGGGAAGAGAGAAGTATATTTCAGTTGGAAATAAAGTAAATGGTTTTTCATTTGCAAATCTGGGGTTGTTTACTGGATTTGCGGATGGTATTTATAATGCTGTTTATTCGCTGGTTATTTTGGAAATATTTCGCAGCAGCGCGGTTGTTGGTGTTTATGTCGCTATTTATTCCGTTTTCTGTTTAATAGTTGGACTGTTTGCAAATGAAATATTTCGTGCTTTTTCCAAGGTGCGTGTCTTTTACTTTGCGATGCTGATGGTTGCAATTTGTTATGCGATGATGAGTTTTTCAATACTGCCACGGACATTTGTTATCTTAGACTATACCACTGGTTTTGCAACGACGTTAATTACTGTGTTAATACCGCTGTTTATGTCTGACTTTTCCAAGAATATTGGAATGGCGCGTTTGAATTCGCGGTATCATTTGTGGCTAAATATCGGTGCGTTGTTCGCGCCATTTGTTGCCGTTGCAATCGCAAATCGTTTTGATAACAGGGCGGCTTTCTTTGGATCAGCTGTAATTTATCTGTTGGGTTGGACGATGTTCAAGTTGTTCAAGATTGTTCAAGAAAATAAACAGATTAAACCCGTCAGTCCGCGCAAGACATATCGTGCGCTGGTCAGAAATGCAATTGCGTTCTTTAAACTGCCGGGTATGTTGCGTGCTTATCTTGTAAACTTTGGTTATTATTCGTTGCGTGCATTGCGTGTTTTGTATGTGCCGATTTTGGTTATTGAAAACGGGTTTACAAAAGATACTTTGGCATGGGTTTTGACATTGGGGATTATTCCTTATTTGTTTTTAAGCGAAATTATGGGGCGTGCTGTTCGCAGGTTTGGTAAAACAATTTGGTTGATGTTGGGTTTTGGGTCTTTTGCTGTGTTGTCGGCAATTGCTGCCTTTGCAACAGGTATGCCGTTGTTGGCGATATTTGTGTTGTGGCAAATTTCAGGTGCACTGATGGAGCCTGTGCATGATTTGTTGTTCTTTGATGATGTGCCGAAATCACAACAATCACGATTCTATGGTGTATTCAGAACAAGTTTTAATCTGCCAAATGTTGTTGTGCCAATGTTGGGGGCCGTGGTTATTACGATGTTTGGTACAACAGCGGCGGTTTGGACTGTGTCTGCGTTTGTTGGCGCCTTTGTTATGTTGATTTTAGTGCCAAATAAAAAATAACTATTTTGATTGCTTTTTGCCAATGTTCTTTGTATGATTTTGTTAAGAAAAAAAGGGGAAAAATATGGCAAAAAAAGAAGCTAGCAAAGATGCAGCAACGCCTGCAAAAAATCCTGCGTTGGAATCTGCTTTGGCACAAATTCAAAAGCAATTCGGCAAAGAAGCTATTATGAAAATGGGCGATGGTTCCCAGCAGAATATAGAAGCAATATCTTCTGGTTCTTTGGGTTTGGATATCGCATTGGGAATCGGTGGTTATCCAAAGGGTAGAATTGTTGAAATTTATGGACCTGAAAGTTCTGGTAAAACAACGTTGGCATTGCATGCCGTTGCAGAATCACAGAAAAAAGGCGGTACATGTGCATATATCGATGCAGAAAATGCGCTGGACCCAAGTTATGCAAAAAAATTGGGTGTTGATGTTGCAAATTTAATTATTTCACAGCCTGATTCTGGTGAACAAGCATTGGAAATCGCGGACACTCTGATTAAGTCTGGTGCGGTTGATGTTGTTGTTATTGACTCTGTTGCAGCATTGGTGCCAAAGGCAGAATTAGAGGGTAATATCGGTGATTCTTTTGTTGGTACAACAGCGCGTTTGATGTCGCAGTCTTTAAAGAAATTGGCGGGGTCTGTATCGCGCAGTAATACATTGTTGATATTTATCAATCAAATTCGTATGAAAATTGGGGTTATGTTTGGTAATCCTGAAACAACATCTGGTGGTAATGCGTTAAAGTTCTATGCGTCTGTACGTCTTGATATCCGCCGTACAGGACAAATCAAAGATAAAGAAAATATCATCGGAAATGAAACAAGGGTAAAAGTTGTAAAGAATAAAGTTGCACCACCTTTCCGTACAGTTGATTTCAAAATTATGTATGGCGAAGGAATATCTAGAATCAGTGAAATCTTGGATATGGGTGTCAAATATGATTTTATTGAAAAGGCTGGCAGTTTCTATTCTTATAACAGTGAACGTATGGGGCAGGGCGAAGCTAATGCTCGTCAATGGTTAAAAGACCATCCAGATGTTC
>JAZRAD010000033.1:0-13093 GCA_045634405.1 Candidatus Enterousia sp. | reverse complement strand
GCAACCAGTAAAATGATAATTATTCCCAGTAATACGAAAATATAAGTTGTCATTTGATAATCCTTTGCTATGATAATTATAAGAGGTTTTATAAATGTTGCAAATGAAACTTTGTGGTGATTTGGTTTTGCGTACTGTTTGTGCGCCTGTATCTGATATTGCGCCAGAATTGTTACGCACCATGGATGAAATGGTAAAAATGATGCGTGAACAAAATGGTGTTGGGCTTGCAGCCCCCCAGGTTGGAATTTTGTCGCGCTTTTTGGTTATGATGGACCCAGATACAGAAACAATATATCGCATGATAAATCCAAACATTGTGTCGTACAGTGATGATACCTGCACAATGGAAGAAGGGTGTTTGTCTGTGTTGGGGAACGATGGTCTGCCGGTATATGCGAATGTGACGCGTCCAAAATCTGTTGTTGTTGAATGGACGGATGAAAACGGTAATGCGAAAATGGCAGAAATGTCTGGCATGCCTGCTCGTATTGTTCAGCATGAAACAGACCACTTGGATGGCAAATTATTTGTTGATTATTTGTCGCCTGTTCGTCGTGAAATGGTTATGAGAAAAGTTAAAAAGCGCAAGTAACATGAAGTTAGTTTTAATGGGAACAAATGAATTTGTTGTTCCGATTTTTGAAGCAATCAGAAATTCTGGTCATGAAATTATGGCGGTGTTTACGCGTGCACCAAAACCTGTTGGTCGCAAACAGATTTTAACGCCATCGCCTGTGCATAATTGGGCGGTTGAAAATAATCTGACGTTGCATACAAATATCAATGAATATAATTACACGCCTGATATGGTTGTTGTAATTTCATACGGTGTAATCTTGCGGGATAATGTTTTAAATTCTGCACCGGTTGTAAATATTCACCCCAGTTTATTGCCATTATATCGTGGGCCATCCCCGATACGCAGTGCGATTTACAATGGCGATAAAACGTCTGGTGTTTGCCTGATGCAGGTAACGCCAGAAATGGATGCGGGTGATATATACGAATGTCGTGAATTTGAAATTGATATAAATGATACCAACGATACGGTTGAACAGCGCGTATCAACAATTGCGTCTGATATGTTGACTAAATTCTTGTCAAACCCAGATTCATATAATGCGGTGCCGCAAAATGGTGCGCCTACATTTACCAAGAAATGGACAGGTGCGGACGAAATTGTTGACTGGTCACGTGGTAATGTGGCTGTGCATAATCAAATTCGTGCATTGGGTTCGGGGCGCACAAAAATAAATGGGATTGATGTAAAAATTTTATCAACAAAACTTGACGGCGATAAACTGGATATATTACAGTTGCAGCCAGTTGGTAAAAAGCCAATGGATTGGCGCAGTTTTGTAAATGGCCTGCGTGGCGAAACAGTAAAAATAGGAGTATAGTAAAATGTCAGTTAATGTTATTGAGGTTGTAGCAAAGTCTGAAAATTGTATAAATTGTCAACGTGCTTATAGTATTAATAGCGCAAGTGGTTTAGAATGTGGTTATCCATGCCGCTTGTTTCGTATCATTTTTGGCAGACGTCCTGTAAAGGCAAATGGTTGGTGCAAGCGCTTTGGTGCGATTGGTGCGCAAAAAACACGTTAAATGCAGATTGAGGAATATGTTATGCCCAATATCACAGAAAGTTGTAAATATTGTCCATCGTACAAATCGGGCGCTTGTTATTATGGGCCAAAGTGGATTATAAAAATTTTTGGTCCAATGTATAATGTGCCAAAAAATGGTTGGTGTAATCGCTTTGGCAAAGGGTCAAGATAAGGGTACATATAAAATGAAATTAAAAAGTAATGTTAAAACTTGTAAAAAAGAACGAAAATGCAAAAATTGTACAGGTTATGATGATTATAAATGTTATCGCAGACCACTTATAGAATTGTTTCTTGTTGGTCCAAGAAGTATTAATCCAGAAAATACATGTATTAATTTTAAACAAAAAACACGATAAGAATAAATGACACGATATAAAGTGATCTTGGAATATGATGGTACAGATTTGATTGGCTGGCAGGAAAATCGCCAGGGGGCATCTGTGCAATCTATTGTTAAAGATGCGATTTATGGATTTTGTGGCGCGCGTCCAGATGTTGTTGGTGCAGGGCGTACAGACGCAGGTGTTCATGCGGTTGCGATGACTGCGCATTTTGATATTGATGGCGAATTTGATGCAAATACAGTAATGCGCGCATTAAATTTTTATTTGAATAATAAACCTGTATCTGTTCTGAATTGTGAAATTGTATCAGATGAATTTAATGCACGGTTTGATTGCGTTGCGCGTCATTACAAGTATGTTGTATTAAATCGCAACGCGTCACCTGTGTTGAATAAAAATCGTGTTTATTGGGTGCCAAGAAAGTTGGATGTTGATGCAATGCGTGCTGCTGCACAAAAATTGATTGGCAATCATGATTTTACCAGTTTTCGTGCATCTGAATGTCAGGCCAAGTCACCTGTAAAAACACTTGATAAAATAGAAATTACACAAAACGGCGATGAAATTATTTTTGAATTTTCTGCGCGTTCTTTTCTGCATCATATGGTGCGTAATATTGTTGGTACGCTTGTTGAAATAGGATTGGGCAAGCCATACGATATTGATGAGATTTTAAGCGCAAAAAATCGCAGTGCCGCAGGTCCAACTGCACCGGCGGATGGTTTGTATTTTATTCGTGCTGATTACTAATGCCACTTGCGTTCTGATGGCGTGTATTTTACAGAATTGTTTGGATAGATAACAAATCCGCCACGCAGGATTTTATTGTCGCACTTTTTTGAATTTATATCAAAGTAAGAAACGATATAATCAACGCTGTCATCATTGCATAATTTTTCAATGTTTTTCATCAGTGGTACAAACTTTTGAATATATACAATATTATTATGACGATAAACCCCGTTGTTGTGCTTTATGCGTTTGTTTGGTGTTTGTGTTTCTTCGTTGTTTATCTGCTTCCATGTGTCAAATGTAAAATAGTGATTTGATGCGCGCGACTTATTAAATTTTAATTTCCCATCTGTATCCAAAATTCCAATCAGTTCATTATCATATGTTGTATAGAATATTGGCTTTGGCGTCATATAAACGCAAAGTGTTCCAAGTGCCGTAAAGACAAAAAATAAAATATAGTTTACTTTGATTTTGATTGGCTTTATCAATATTAAACACATAAAGCCGATAATAAATAATATTGCAGATGTGTTTGAAATATGAGGCACAGATATTGTGGCATATGGTAAATCTGAAATCCATATGGCAATTTGATATGCGTAGTCATAGATTGTATGTGCAATATCTGTCGGTAATGAAATATTGAATATGGATGTTATTGTCCCAATCAGTATCAGTGGCATAATTGTAAAAGAAAATATAGGCAAGAAAATCAAATTGCCAATCAGACTGTATAATGGAAATTTGCCAAAGTGCATTGCAACAAATGGCGCTGTGAATATTGTTGCAACCAGTGATGTTAAAACAGATATGTATAAAACTTTTAAGATTTTATTTGATGGCATCTTTGGCTTTATATCTGTGTATATCCAGACAAGTCCAAACACGGCGGCAAAAGATAATTGAAATCCAGCCTGCATTACATAATGTGGATTAAGCAAGAATATAATACAAAATGCCAGTGCTATATTGCGCATAGAAATCGCATTGCGTCCGAATATAAACGCCAAGAATATTAAACTGGTCATTAAAAATGCGCGTATAGTTGCAACATCAATACCAGATAAAAACAAATAAAATAGTAATCCAACCCAAGAACAAATAATCGCAGGTATCTTTGCAGGAATTCGTCGTGTGATGTATGGGATGCTGCGGAATATTAAATAAAACAATGCAAATATCCAACCGCCAACCAGTGTCATATGAAATCCACTGATTGACCAAATGTGTCCAACACCTGTAGCGGTCCATATGTCTTTCTTGTCTTGTGATATTGCAGATTTATATCCCAGTATCAATGTGTCTGATAAAAATGAATTTGATTTATTATGCAGATATTGTCGCATTCTGTTTATGCTTGTTTGGTTGACAGAATCCAAGACGATAATTTTATCTGCATACCCTGTTGCTGTTAAATTATTAAAGTATGCCCAGCGTGCATAATCAAATGTTTCTGGGGCGGTTGCGGGCTTTGTTTTGTACAAGCCACCATTGATTTTAACTGTGTCGCCAATGTTTGGCGTTGGTATATCTGGCGATAAAGATACTTTGATTTTTGCGTGTCCGTCGCCTGCACCGATATCATTTGCGTTTACAGATAATGTCAGTTTGTTTTTATCATATGTATAATCAATATTTTCAACTGTGCCAGAAATTTCTATGTCATGCAGATTTCGTTTTATCTGTGGTGTATCTATGATACTTGTAAAGGTCGCGGCATAATAAAATCCAAACAATATCAACAATGCACCACGAATGAGTTGTGGAATCTTTTTAATAAATAAACCCATAAATAAAATCACGGTTATAGGTGGTGCTAAAAACAAATTCGGCTCGTTCGTCATTGCAAAGTATACCGCTGCACCAAATGCCATAAGAAACGGTGTGTACAAGAACATATTTTGCCACTGATTTTCAATCCAATCCTTCATATTGTCAGTATAGGAATTTATTTAATTGCACTGCAATGAAAAATTTCTTAAGATACATTCACATAAGGGGGTATTCTTATGGCAAAGTATATATTTATCACAGGTGGTGTAGTTTCCAGTTTAGGTAAGGGCGTCGCAGCAGCAGGGTGTGGCGCCCTTCTTCAATCCAGGGGGTACAGCGTTCATGCGCGAAAGTTTGATCCGTATTTAAATGTTGACCCCGGCACAATGTCGCCGATTCAGCATGGCGAAGTTTATGTAACAAATGACGGACATGAAACGGACCTTGATTTGGGTTATTATGAACGATTCTTGGGTGCAAAGTTATCGCGTAACGATTCTGTGTCTGGCGGACGTATTTATTGGGATGTTTTAAATGCAGAACGTCGTGGTGAATATCTGGGTGGCACTGTTCAGATGATTCCACATGTTTCAAACAAGATAAAAGAATATATATCTGCACCTGTTGATACAGACTTTGTCGTTTGTGAAATTGGCGGTACAGTTGGCGACATCGAAGGAAAAATATTCCTGGAATCTATTCGTCAGTTTGCAAATGATGTCGGTCGCAGAAATGTTATGTTTATTCATTTAACATTGGCGCCGTATTTGGAAAAGTCTGGCGAATTAAAGACCAAGCCAACACAAATGTCCGTGCGCAGTTTGTTGGAAAATGGTATTCAGGCAGATATGCTGATTGTACGTACGCCACGTATGTTGACAGCAAGCGAACGTGATAAAATTGGAATGTTCTGTAATTTGCCATCAAAAAGTGTAATCAGTGGAATTGATGTTGATAATATCTATAAGATTCCATTGGCATACGAAGCGCAACATGTGTTTGATATAATCGCTGACCATTTTGGTCTGCCGCATGCGCGTGGTGATATGACAAGATTTGAAAGAATTGAAAAGTATCTGTCTGCAGATATTCCAACTGTAAACATTGGTGTTGTTGGAAAATATTTTGATGTACCAGATGCGTATAAATCATTAAACGAAGCGTTATTCCACGCAGGTGTTCAAAATAATGTGCATGTAAAAATTAAAAAGATAAATGCCGAAAATTTTAGTCCTGATAAATGTAGTGACTTGGACGGTATTTTGGTGCCTGGTGGATTTGGCGAACGTGGTGTTGACGGTAAAATAGCTGCTGCGACATATGCGCGTGAAAATATGGTTCCATATATGGGAATATGTTTAGGAATGCAGGTTGCAGTAATTGATTTTGCCAGAAATGTTTTGGGGATTACAGATGCAAATTCGTCTGAATTTAAAAAAGACTGTACGCCTGTGATTGGGATAATTGCGGATTGTGATTCTGAAAATTATGGTGGAACATTGCGTTTGGGTGCGTATCCATGTGATATAACACCAGATACATTGGCGCACAAAATATATGGCACAACACAAATCAGTGAACGTCATCGTCACAGATACGAAATGGATATATCGCTGGAAGAAAAGTTTGCATCTGCTGGTATGATAATATCGGGGCGCAGTCCAGATGGTCGCTTGCCAGAAATAGTTGAATTAAAAAATCATCCTTTCTTTATTGCAGGTCAGTTCCATCCGGAATTTCAGTCCAGTCCATATTCAGGACATCCGATGTTCAATGCTTTTGTTGCTGCTGCCAAGAACAGGAAATAAAAAAAGCCCCAAACGGGGCTTTTTTTAATCTGTTTTTTTACAGACCCAATGCGCTGCGGTACATATGTGTCAGCTCATCTGCTTCGTCCAGTTCATCTGGATCCAGTTTGCGCAGGCGTATCATCTGACGAATGTATTTTGGGTCAAATCCTGCTGATTTAGCTTCGCTATAAATTTCTTTGATATCAGCAGCGATTGCAGCTGTGTCCTCGTTTAATTTTTCAATGCGTTCAATAATGCTGACCAATTGTTGGTTATCAATTGCACCGTGATTTGCTTGTTTCATTTCTGTTTTCCCCTTGTTTATTTGATGACTTTATGATATACAATAAAAGTCAAAAATCAAGAAAAACAAAAACAGATAGGAAAATAGATATGAATAAATACACTAAAATTACTGCGTCCATTGGCCCAAAATGTGAAGACAGGGAAACTTTAACCCGTATGATTCAGGCGGGGGTTAATATGTGTCGCTTGAATTTTAGTCATGATACAGGCGATGTTCAGGGCAACAAGATTGATTTAATTCGTGAAATTTCTGCAGAATTAAACACACCTGTTGCGATTATGATTGACTTGCAGGGACCAAAACATCGTATTGGTAACTTTGAAACAGAAGATAAATACCCACTGACTATTGGGCAAAAGTTTACATTTGATACAGATGCTACGCCTGGTAACGCAACGCGTGTTCAGTTGCCAGATTCTGATGTGTTGGCGTCATTAAATGTTGGCGACAGAATCTTGTTAAATGACGGAAAAATTGAAATGGTTGTAGATTTTGCGTCATCAGAACGCGTTGATGCAACTGTTGTTCGTGGAAATGAAATCTGGTCCAGACGTGGCTTTAATTTGCCGGATACAGAAATTTCAACATCTGTTCTGACAGAAAAAGACCGTGCTGATTTGGCATATGCTGTTACAAAAAATCCGGATTATGTTGCGATTTCTTTTGTTCAGCGTCCAGAAGATGTTGCCGAAGTACGTGATTTTATATCTCAGCATACATCACACCCAATTAAAATTATTGCAAAAATAGAACGTCCAAATGCGGTTGCCAGAATCGCAGAAATTGCATCTGCTGCTGATGGTATTATGATTGCGCGTGGCGACTTGGCGGTTGAAGTTCCATATGCCGAAGTTCCTGCAATTTCGCGTCATATAATTCGTGAGTGCAGAAAGATGAACAAGCCCGTTATCGTTGCAACACAAATGTTGGGTTCAATGGTAAACAGTGAATTCCCAACCCGTGCAGAAATTACAGACGTTGCAAATGCTGCGTATTTGCGTGCTGATTCAACAATGACATCCGAAGAAACAACAATCGGTGTAAATCCTGTAAATACTATTGAAACAATGGCGAATATTTTGTCACATGCAGACGCAGATGCGATTGCAAATCCATACGATTGGTCGCGTATTGAAAATATTCCAGAAAATGATTGGTCGCGTTCTGTTGCGTCAATGGCATATTTGAACAAGGCGGCTGCGATTGTCGTATTTGCGCGTGATACAATTGCAGCAACAGAAATTTCTTGTCGCAAACCCGATATTCCTGTGATTGCAGTATGTAATGAATCTGTAATTGCAAATCAGTTGTGTTTGTTACGCGGTGTATTTCCAATTTATGATAACCAGTTGTTTGGTATGCGTGAAGGGTTTAATGCTGCGCGTCGTTTCAATATAAATTCTGGTAAATTGGTTATCGTAGACGAAGAAAAAATAAGCCTGCGAACACTGGATTAAAACAACGCCCAATCGGGCGTTTTTTTATGCGATGATTTTTATATATTGACCCGATTAGTATTTTTTTACTAATATGCATTGCATGAGAAGAATGTTCTTTATCTTATCAATGTTGTTTGTGTGTTCTGGGGTGTTTGCTGCCCAGTATCGTGCGGCTTTGGTGGCCGATATGGATACAGGTCGTGTGCTGTATCAAGAAAACGCAACAGAATTAAATTATCCAGCAAGTTTAACAAAAATAATGACGTTGTATTTGACTTTTGATGCGTTAGAGCATAAGCGTCTTGCGCTGGATGATTATTTAATTGTATCTCAGTCTGCTGCAAATGCAGAACCTGTGAAACTGGGGCTGGCAGCTGGTTCAAAAATCAAGGTAGAAGACGCGATAAAGGCTGTTGCAGTATACAGTGCAAATGATGTTGCACGTGTATTGGCTGAAAATTTAAAGGGTGGTCAGGAAGAATCTTTTGCAGATTTAATGACACGTGTTGCGCGTGAAATCGGACTGACGAATACCAATTTTGAAAATTCATCTGGTCTGCCAAATGATGACCATATGTCTACTGCACGTGATATTGCGTTGTTGTCTATGGCGGTGTACAAGCATTTTCCACAGTATTGGCATTTCTTTGGTATTAAATCGTGGGTATATAATGGCAAGACGTACACAAATGGAAATCGTTTGCTGACTTCATTTAATGGCTGTGATGGTATGAAAACAGGCTATACCAAAAAGTCCAAGTATTCATTGGTTGCGACTGCGCATCGTGGTAATGTGCATTTGATTTCTGTTGTCTTGGGTGCAGAAAACAAAGATGTTCGTGCGAATATTGCAGCCCAAATGTTAAATCGTGGTTTTTCAATGTTAAATTCTGGTGCGGCGCCTGTTGCTGTTTCAACGCCTGTTACCCCGGTGGTTCAAAATAATGCGCCTGCAACTACAATGGCGGCGGCTTATAATACTGCGACTGCAAACACAATGCCGAAATATACTGCGTCCAAACCGGTTGCAAAATCATCTGGTAACGCAGGTGTTCAATTTGGTGCTTTTGGTTCTATGAACGCGGCAGAAAGTCATGTAAAAAATATAAAAAATAAATTGGGAATTGATACAGTTGTTGAACCAACAGGAAACGGTATGTATCGTGTTCGCAAATATAATCTGACGGAATCTGATGCGCAAAAAATAAAATCGTCTGCAACCAATCATGGCATTGACAGTTATGTTTTTCATTAGTATTCTATAAAACACTATGAATCCAAAAATTGAAAAGTTAATAAAGTTATTTGCAAAATTACCACGCGTTGGTAATCGTGGTGGTCAGCGTATTGCGCTGGCATTGTTACAAGATAAAACTGGTCGTGGTGTGGCGTTGGCGAACGCTATACATGATGCGATGGAAAACATTGCACCATGCCCAAATTGCGGTGTCTTGACAGAGCGTGGGGCAGGGGCGTGTGAATTTTGTCGTGATTCTTCGCGTCAAAATGGTCAGCTGTGCATCGTGCGTGATTTGTCAGATGTCTGGGTTTTGGAAAAGTCTGCGGTATTTCACGGTCGTTATCATATTATCGGTGGGTTGCTGTCTGGTGCATCTGGTGTTTTGCCTCAGGATTTAAGTATTTCAAACTTGCCAGAAAGAATAAAAAATGAAAGCGTGGCTGAGGTTATATTTGCATTGCCTAATACTGTCGAAGGTAAAACAACCCAGCATTATATTATGTCCGTTATTGATGGAATTGATGGAGTTGCATTTACAGAACTTGCATCTGGTGTGCCATTGGGTGGTGATCTTGATTATCTGGACGATGGTACATTGACATTGGCGTTCGGGGGGCGTAAATCAGTATGACAGATAAAATTTCATCTTTGCCACCTGTATCAGAAATGATGCGCGAATGCGGGCTGGAGCCCAAAAAACAATTTGGTCAGAACTTTTTATTTGATTTAAATTTAACCGGTCGTATTGCCCGCAGTGTACCAGATATTGAAACAATCCCAGTGGTAGAGGTTGGACCCGGTCCCGCAGGTCTTACCCGTGCGATATTGATGGCTGGGGCCAATCGCGTAATTGCGATTGAAAAAGACAAAACAACAATGCCAATTTTGTCGCAAATAGTTGATGCGTCTGACGGTAAATTAAATGTGATTTATGATGATGCATTGCGTGTTGATTTTTCAAAACTTGGGTTTGATAAGTATGCGATTTGTGCAAATTTGCCATATAATGTCGGTACAGAATTATTGATTGACTGGTTGCACAAGATTGCAAGTGGCGAACAAATTGCTTCTATGACATTGATGTTTCAGCGCGAGGTTGCATTGCGTATCACATCAAAGCCAGGTGATGAACATTACGGTCGTTTGGCTGTTTTGACATCTTTGTTGGCAGACGCAAAAATTTTATTTGATGTTCCAAATACTGCGTTTGTTCCGCGTCCAAAGGTGCAAAGTGCTGTTGTTCAAATTATTCCAAATGCTGCAAAGATTTCTTTAATCCAAGATTTATCCAAGATTGAAAAAATAACTGCAAAATTATTTGGTCAGCGTCGCAAGATGATACGCGCAATTATGCCAAATGTTGATTGGTCATCATTTGGTTTGACTGGAACCGAACGTGCAGAAAATTTATCGCCAGAAAAGTTTGCAGAATTGGCACAAAATCTGATATAATAGTATCAGTTTTAATTAAAGTGAGAGAGAGTTTTAAATGTCGATATCCATATTGCTGTTTTTTGCAATAATATTTACGCTGGTTTATTTATTGCGTACTGCCAAGATTGGTGCATTGGTTGCGTTCTTTTTAACAGGTGTGCTGTCTGGGTCGTATGTTTTTAATTTTTTTGAATTGAACGAGACGTGGCGATTCTTGGGCGATTTGGGTATTTTATTTTTGTGGTTTAATATTGGTTTAGAAATCAATATGACGCGCCTGTGGCGTTTGCGTCGTACGATATTTGGATTTGGTGCAGCCCAGGTTTTAATGGTCGCTGTTATGTTGTTTCCAATGTTGGTTGGTTTTACAAGCTGGTCTATTATGGGTTGTATTATGGTTGCGATGTTGTTGGCGATGTCCAGTACTTCTGCAGACTTACAAATATTGACAGATAGACATCAGTTAAATACGGATATGGGGCGTCAGACTTTTTCAATATTACTGTTCCAAGATTTGTTGGCGATTCCGTTGTTGGCGATGTTGCCGGTGTTGTCTGGTAAAACATTTAATATGGGGGCGGCTGCGATTGATGTTGCTGTAATATCTGTTGCGCTGATTGTTGCAGTTATTGTTGTTGGTCGTTTTGTTATGACACCACTATTGCGTCAAGTTGCAAAATTAAAATCCAAAGAAGCTTTTTTGTTGGCAGTTATGCTAAATATTGTTATTTGGGCAGTATTGATGGATTTAATGGGATTGCCAGCAGGTCTTGGTGCGTTCTTGGCGGGTATGTTGATGTCAGAAACAATATATCGTCATCAAATTGCAGCTGAAATATCACCATACGCCATACTATTTTTAGCATTGTTTTTTATATCTCTTGGCATGGGGTTGAATTTAGACTTGGTTGTATCTAATTGGTATATCGTACTGGGTGGTGTTGTTGGGTTGGTTTTGGTAAAGTTTTTTGCATTGTATATGGTTGCACGTGTTCGCAATGTAAATATTCCAGACGCAACAATGATTGCGCTGATTTTGGCCCAAGGTGGCGAATTTGCACTGTTGATGTTACAGACAATGAAGTCCAGCGGTATTTCTGGTATTCCAATTGAGCACAAAGATATTTTAACAGCTGTAATTGGATTGTCTATTATGGTAACCCCATTGTTGTTATGTTTATATGATTATTTGCAGCGTACAGGCAGAATATTATCTGCATCTGTAAATCGTGCAAATTCAGATATAGATAAAAAAATAAGGCCAGATGTAATTGTATGTGGCTTTGGTCGTGTCGGGCAAATTATATGCCAAATGCTGGATGCTCAAAATATTCCATATATTGCAATAGATATGGATGTAAATGCGGTTATGATGGGACGCGAGATGGGCTTTAATGTTGTTTATGGTGACGCAACAAATACAGATGTCCTGCGAGAGGTTGGCTTGGCGCCCAGAAAAATTAAAAGTGTTGTTGTTGCGCTGGACAATGCGACAACTGCAAAGCGTACGATTATTATGGCAAAATCAATTGCACCGCGTATAAAAGTATTTGCACGTGCCAGAAATTTAGCTGATTCCCAGATTTTATCTGCCCAAGGTGCGCATCTTGCATTGCCTGAAACAATTGAATCGTCATTGTATCTGGGGTACAGCGTTTTGGAACATGCGGGCGTTCTGGACAGCGATATCGAAGAATTATTACACAGTATGCGTGAAAATAATTATGCTGCATTATCTACGGTTATTTCTGACAAACAAGATCGATAAAAGTTCCCCAAATTTTTGGGGACTTTTTATTTGCTTTTAGTATTGTATATTGTTATATTTCAACCTATATAACTGGGAAAGGAAAATATGAAAAAAACAGGTTTAATCTTATCAATTATTTTTGGTGCAGTTGTCTTGGACCAATTGTCCAAGGGTATATTGCTGTATTTAATCACAGGTGGCGTTCCATTGTTTGGTGGCGCATGGGAAGTTGTTCCTGTACCATATTTAATGGCACATGTATGTGATATATTTAATATTGTGTTTACGTGGAATCCAGGGGCATCTTTTTCAATGTTCCGTGGACTGGGTGAATCATTGCCATTGATAATAATCATTGCAACAGGCGTGATTATTGGATTTATCTTGCATTACTTGTTCGCGCGTGCCAAGGGTTATGAGCGTATTCCATTGGCATTGATTGCGGGTGGTGCGATTGGTAATTTAATTGATAGAATCCGTTTTGGTGCGGTTGTTGATTTCTTGGATTTTCATATTGGTGGAATACATTGGCCTGCTTTTAATATTGCAGATATATGTATTGTTGTTGGCGTTGGATTATATCTGTTGAATTGGTATATTGCGCGTCGTAAATGTTTAAAATCAGTAAAGGAAGTCGGATCGTAGCCATGTCGTTCTGTGAGCCAAGG
>JAZRAD010000032.1:0-3247 GCA_045634405.1 Candidatus Enterousia sp. | reverse complement strand
CACTTTCCAACCGTTAAATTCAAATCCTGTTTTTGTTGGTGTTGGCAGAATGATAGATTCTGTTTCAAATGTATATGTTCTTGGTGCGTCTTCTGGAATTGTTCCACCATCTAATACATATGTGATATCAAACGTCACAGGCACACATGCAGTTTTATCGGCGTTCGGATAATAACCAGGTTCGCATGTGACATCAGCAATTGGTTCACAAGTATAAGAAGTGGAGAGGGTATAATCATCCGTGCCTACACGTTCATACCCAGGTTGACATGAAGCAATAAAGCATTTTCCATATATAAAATCATTGCCATCGTATTTGTCGAATGTTGGTGTTTCCCAAGTTTGAGCACCTGTATTGTTCGAGCAAGTTTGATCGCAGGATGTAGCACCAATGGATTTAGTTGTTGTGCCGTCTTTACATACAGTACATGTTGTTGCGCCGGCCTCAGAATAAGAACCTATTGGACATATAGAACATTCTCCATTGTTAAAATAATATCCGGGTTCACACGTTTGTTTGACACAGCTGTATGAATAGGGACCGAATTCATCATAGTCGCCTGTTCGTGAATATCCCGGTGAGCAACTAGTAATGACGCATTTGTCTGCTGTTTCATAAGTTCCATTTTCGAGTAGTTTTATTGTTGGGCGTTCAAAATCCTCTACGCCATCTGATATGTTCTCGCAAGGTTTATTACAAGACGTCGCGCCCGTTTCATACGTAGTTAGCCCATCAATACAGACCGCACATTCTGTTGCATTTTTTTCGTCTGACTTTGAACCGACAGGGCAAGAATAAGTCTTATTATCCCCAGGACAAAAAGATCCTTCTTCACAATCGATACAATTTCCATCGCCATCCAGGTATGTACCAGGTTCACAGTTTATTTCTTCATAAATGGCATACAATTTTACAATTCCGTCTTCGGGTAATGGCATATTGCCTGTGTGCTCTGTGCCTAAGATATTCTCGTCATCTTGATCAGCACCAGCAGTTTGCCCCCAACCAACAAGTTGGTAACCCGGTCTGCTAATGCCAGCATTACCCAATGCCACCAAGTCATCGTATGTGCGGGTTATATCTGTATAATCGCTTGTGCCGTCATTTGCATAGAAACGAATAGTATATGTTATTGGATCGCAGTTTCCTGTAAATGTTATCTTATCGTCTTCTCCTACGCCTGCATACACTTCAAATGTTGAATTGCCATCATGATTGTAACCATATTTACACGTTACGGTTGTTTGAAACGTTTCGTAAGAGTACTGGGCAACATTTGTATCGCATCCTCCGTTTGTAACGTTACATACAACCTCTGCCCACTGGGCATACAAATCAACTATTCTTTCATCATAGGTTGTTAAATTTCTGGTGTCCCCAACATAATACTTTTCACCACTGCCGTCCTCGTCGGTATTCCAACTTATAAGTTCATAACCATCACGTTCAATACCCGGTATTTCAAGATTGTCGTTATAGGTTCTGTTTTGTGTTTCAGATGTATCAGAACCGTCATTATAATGATATATTACTGCGTATTTATTTTTTACTAAATCCCCCTCTGCACGAATTGTGCCACTGTACACGTTCATATCATCGTAATTACAAGTTATAAGTTGATTAATGTCATACACTTTTCCATTAAACTCCCATACGCCAGATTCATAATGATAACCTTGTGGCGTGCCTGAATAAATAGTGTACGGTTGACCGTACGTACATTCGTCTGTGTGAAAAATTTCACCATTTTTTACATAGTTTATAGTAATCGTATTTGGTTTGCATGTGTCATCATCAGCCAAATAATAACCAGCATTACATGTTATTGGTTCGCTTTGTGTTGCAGCAAATGCAATATTTTGCACGCCCAGCACAAATAAAATAATAGCAAAAAACCGCAGAATACAGCGTTTAACAGACATTTTCTTCCTCTCTTTTGTTAAAAGTGTAGAAAATTTACGGGGGGCAGGGCAAGCAAAAAAAAGACGTATCGATAATTTTTATAACAGAAATAAAAAAACGCACCAAATGGTGCGAAATTTTGGTGGGTTAGGTAGGACTTGAACCCACGACCAAAGCGTTATGAGCGCTCCGCTCTAACCAACTGAGCTACTAACCCACGATAGTATATTATATATGAAATAAAAATTCTTGCAAGACAAAAAATTAAAAAGTTTCTTTTTTCTCTAATACGTCCAGAATTCTGTCCAATTTCTGTACAGAACTGTTTACACAACCGTGTCCATTCCAGTGTAACAATTCCTGTCCTGTGGTGTTGTCAGATATAGAAACCATAAAATCTGTCCACCAAAATCCATTCAAAGAACACCAAACGGGTCTGAATTTGTTCTTGGTTTCTTGCATAAATACTAAATAGCGCGCCCGTCCAATGTCTGCCCCGGAAATAACAGATTCTTCGCCGGTTGATGTTATGTATGTTGTCTTAATACTGGCGTGTTTATGGCCAACAGTCAAATTGTAACCACGTTGTTCCATGTGTTCTTTAAATTTTTGTGTCATTATTTTGCCACCCGCATCAACATATATAACTTGATTGATGTCAAGTGTATTTGGGTGAATGTGAATGCTATTGCAACCAGATAAAATAATAATTGGTAAAAACAATTTTAGAAATACTTTCATGTTATAACCCCACAGTACAATAAACATGGCGTGCCCAGCGGGATTCGAACCCACAATCTTCACCTTCGGAGGGTGACGCATTATCCAGTTCTGCTATGGGCACGGCACGTGTGATTATAACGAATGTAATACTAAATTGCAAGATTCAGATTATTTTTGGTGGCGTTTTTTGTTTGCGTGTTGCCACAATAAACGCTTTACAGATGTCGCCAATGCAACACGTCTGTTAATTTTGTTTGCAGGCAGTCTATTATGAGAAATCTGATGATATTTATTCATCAGTTCATTTACGTCAAGCCCCAGTTCTTGGTATTTTGTCGCCATAATGCCGAACGCATAATTCTTGTTACATATGCATATGTTATCTAAATCGATAAAACCTGTGAATTTTCCATCTGGCGACACAATTATATTCTTTGGCGTAATGTCAGAGTGGAAAACTGCCTGGTCTTGTTTGCAGCCGATATTCATAATATAAACCAGTGCCATACACAGCTTGCCCAAGACTGGACTGTTTGTATTAGATACGTTTAACATCGCAATATCATGCACGTTGCGTGTCAGGTTGTTATTCAAATGCGCAGGCCAAATATGTGACATTTT
>JAZRAD010000031.1:0-2630 GCA_045634405.1 Candidatus Enterousia sp. | reverse complement strand
GTTTCCATAGTCATCAACATTCAACAGAACAGGGAAATGTTGGTCAACATTTTTTGCCGCCCAAAAGTCTTCGGCACCGTACGCAGGCGCAATATGAACAATACCTGTACCGTCTGAATCAGGTACATAATCCGCAGGTATAACTTGGAATAATAAGTCTGATTGCCCTGAATAATATGGGAATAGTGGTGTATAATGTTTGCCAACCAAATCAGAACCCTTGATACATTCAACTTCTGTTGCGTTTGCGAATTGTTTTTCATACGCCTTTAATCTGGTTTTTGCAACGACATAAACACTGCCATCTTCGTCTTGCATACGCAGATATTCCATATTTGGGTTTACCGCCAACGCAGAATTCGCAGGCAATGTCCATGGGGTTGTTGTCCATGCAATAACGCGGTCGCCATTTTCCAATTCAAACCAAACAGTCACTGCATCATCAACAATTTCGCGATAGTCACTGGATGCTTCGGAATTAGAAATCACAGTACCGTTTACCCAGTCATATGGATTTACACTGTAATCTTTGTACAACAAGCCCTTGTCGTACAGTGTTTTTAATGTCCACATTACAGATTCCATATAGTTTTTATTCATGGTTTTATAGCCGTATTCATCACCGATTTTTACCCAGCGACCCATACGTTCAATAAATTTATCCCATTCATTTGTATATGTCATAACGTCTGTTCTGCACATATTACAGAACGCGTCAATTCCGTCTTTTGCAACAATATCTTTGGCTGATTTCCCAACCTTTTTTTCAACAGAATTTTCCGCAGGCAAACCATGGCAATCCCATCCCAGTTCACGGTTTACATATCTGCCGTTCATTGTCTGGAAACGTGATATCATATCTTTTACCACAGTAACGCCCAAATGTCCCCAGTGTGGAATACCGTTTGCAAATGGGGGGCCGTCAAAGAAACTGAATGGATGTCCCTGCTTGGTTTTTTGTAACGTCTTGTCAAAGGTATTATTTTCACGCCAGTATTGTAATACTTGCTGTTCCAGTGCGGGGAAATCTGCACGCAGGTCTGTTTTTGGGTATGCCATAATTTATAACTCCGTATAATGTTTTTATCATTAAAAAAAGGGCGTCCATACGCCCCAGCCACCGCCAAAGCGCAGTTGCCAGTTATTTAATAATAATTATTGTTGCTGTTTTCATATAAAAGATTTTACACACTAAAAATACAAAATGCAAGTATTCTGTATTGAAAAATAAAAATCCCCCAATCGGGGGATTTTTTATTTACGCAGACCCAATTTTTTAATCAAGTTTTCGTAATCTTCTGGATTACGTTTTTTGATATAGGCCAACAATTTTTTACGACGGTTTACCATCAACAACAGACCACGTTTAGAATGGTTGTCTTTGTGGTTAGCCTTCATATGTTCTGTCAAATTGCGGATACGTTCTGTCAAAACAGCAACCTGTGATTCAACGGAACCACCATTGTCGTTTTCAGAAATTTTATATGCCTGAATCAATTCAGACTTTTTTGTCTTTGTAATGGACATTATATTTTCCTTTTTATTTTATATTGTTCGTTTTGGTCGCAGATTTCCGCCACGTGCAACGCCAATACCAATAAATAAATCATTGTTATAAACGCGATACATGCCATCCCCTGCGACAACCGTGACAAAGCCACCGTTTTTATAAAATTCGGCATCTTTATCGATAAGATTCAGAACCGGAATGTCCCCCAGTCCAAAATCCACCGGCATCAAATTTTCATCAATGCTGGCACTATTATTAAACAGATTTTCCAAAAAATCAAGTTTTACGGCACTTTTTATATCAAAACCACCAGATTGTGTGCGCCGTATCATATCAACAGTCGCAATTGTGCCACATAATTTTGCAATATCACGTGCAATTGAACGCACATATGTACCACGACTGCAACGTACACGAAAATGCCAGGATTTACCCCGTATACCACAGAATTCCAGTTCGTATATTTCGACATCACGTGGGGGAATTTCAACTGCCCTGCCCTGGCGCGCGGCGTCGTACGCACGTTTTCCATCAACGTGTACAGCACTGTATTGTGGTGGAACCTGTGATATTTTTCCAATCAGTTTTGGTAACACACCCAACACATCAGATTCGCTTGGCACGATGTCATTACGCGCAATTTCGCGACCTGTGATGTCCAGTGTGTCTGTTTCAAAGCCAAATTGCAGTGAAAACAAATATTCTTTTACATTGGGCGATATTTCTTCGACAAATGGAATCATCTTGGTTGCATCCCCAATTGCGATTGGCAATACCCCAGACGCCATTGGATCCAGTGTGCCAATATGTCCGAATTTTTTTGTTCCAACCATTCGTGCAATTTTGCCACCGGCTGTTCTTGAAAACAGCCCAGAATCCTTGTCCAAGATAACCCAACCCGATTTCATTTATTTAACTTTTTTATTACCCAAACAGATTTAATTGTGGTGGCATGTCATCGCAAACAGTGCTCTTTTTGCGTGGTGCGGATTTTGGCGCACTTTGCATTGGTACAGACATTTCATTATTTTCCAATGCTGCCAAGACGCATTCTGCACGCGCGACCACAGATGTTGGCATACCTGCCATCTTTGCCACCTGAATACCATACGAACGATTT
>JAZRAD010000030.1:0-11292 GCA_045634405.1 Candidatus Enterousia sp. | reverse complement strand
TATACGATTGTTCATACGTGGTCCCATATCACGACGGTTATCACGATTAAATGCAGGTTTAATGTTCGGCTCCTTTGTTAAACATAAGGGAATTATTAACAAAAATTACGCATTTTTCAAGATATTTTGCACATTTTGTAGCGCTGTCCAAACATCACGCTTGGCCGCCGGCTTTAATATTAAATAATTTGGATGAAATATAGGCACAAATACCGCGCCATTTCCCATTTCAACAGGCACACCATGCGATTTTGCTAAATTTACCTGTGCGTATTCCAATGCCGGCAATGTACCCAGCGACAAAATAACATGTGGCGCAATCAATTCAATCGCCCTGTCAACAAACGGACGCGCCAGTTCTAATTCTTGGGCAGATGGCGAACGCCCACCCGGCGTACGCCAAAATAACATAGGCACAATAGAAACGTCTTTGCGCGACAAACCAATCGCAGCCAACATCTTGTCCATCAATTCGCCAGACGCGCCACTTAACGCAACACCTGTTTCGTCATCATCAGAACTGGGTATATCTGTCAAAATCAGCATCTTGCCCTGCCCTGCGTGTGGCAAAACCGTATTTGTTGCAGCACTTTTTAACGGATGATTGAATTCAACAATCATACGATTCAGACTTTCTATATCTGTCGGACGCATTGCCATTGAACGCACAGTATCCAGCGACATTGTCTGAACAGGCGCAATTGGTGGCACAATCGTGTTCTGGGAACGTGACGCAGGTGTCGCAGAAGATTCTTGTGCAACCGTCGGTGCTTTAGATGGCAAAACAGTTGTGGTTTCTGATAATTCCCACTGTACACCAGATAAAACCAAATCGCGTAATGCGTCACAAGACATTTTGTTTTCCCTTGATTTTTTCAACATTTTAATATAAAATATAACACGAGCAACAAAAACTCAAGGGAGTATTTTCATGAAAATTAAAAATTTTGCTTTATTGGCTGGTGTTGCAGGCTTATTGGCTGCATGTGGTGGCTGCATTGTTGAACCTGCGGACCTGAACGACCAACGCGTATTCTTTGATTTCAACTCTGCTGAAATCACAGAAGAAGCTAAGAACAACTTGTTAGGTCAGGCATTGTATATGAAAAACCACGAAGATGTTAAAATCCAAATCGCTGGCAACTGCGACGAACGTGGTTCAACAGAATACAACTTGGCATTGGGCGCACGTCGTGCAAACGCTGCAAAATCAGTTATCGTAAAAGACGGTATTGATGCAAAACGTATCTCTACTATCTCTTATGGTAAAGAACGCCCATTGGTAAAAGGCACAGGCGAAAAAGTCTGGAAAATGAACCGTAATGCAACAACAACTGTTAAATAATAGTTTTTGTTAAAAAGATAAAAAACACCGGTAAACACCGGTGTTTTTTCAACAATTTGTCATCTGTTTGATTATTATAAAAAAGCCGGCATTTACCGGCTTTTTTATACACTTTTATTTACTTAGTTTTTCAACCAATTCAAACAACTGTGTCCGCGTTGCAAACGATAATACTATCTGCCCTGCCCCGCCGCGACGTTCAGATATCTTTGCCGGCACTTTTAAAGCAGACGACAACCGTTTTTCAATATCACGAATTGTTTTATCATCAATTGCACGATTTGTATGCTTCTTGGCGCCAGATGAACGTGTGCCACTTTTTACCAAACGACCAGCATCAACAACAGACAAATGCTCTGCAATAATCTTATGCGCCAAATCTTCCGGATTTTCTGCAACTGCAATTGTACGCGCATGCGACGCAGATAGTTCGCCCTGCTCTACCAGTCCTTTGACTGAATCAGGCAAAGATGTCAGACGCAACATATTACGAATATAACTTTCTGATTTGCCAATCAAACGCGAAACATCCGGCAATTCATAATCACAGCACTCCATCAAATTCTTGTATGCATTTGCTTCTTCTATTGGATTCAGGTTTTCACGCTGAACATTTTCAATCAATGCAATTTCCATTGCATTCGTATCATCTATTGTCTTTATAAGCGCCGGAATTTCACTAAGCCCTGCCAACTTTGATGCACGATAACGACGTTCACCAGCAACAATTTCATATGAATAAGGACGATTTGATACACTGCGCAACAAAATCGGTTGTAACACACCCTTTTCCTTGATAGAAGCAGCCAAATCCGACAATTCGCTTTCTGTAAAAGTTTTACGTGGCTGATCAGGATTCGCACCAATCTGAGCCAAAGGCACTTGTTTAACAACAACACGCTCTGTTGGTGTCAGCAAAGAAATATCAGGAATCGTACCACGTGCAGCACTTAAATCAGCCAAACCGCGTCCTAAACCAAATTTATTCGCCATCTAAATCTCCTTCGATACGTTGCACAACCTCGGTCGCGACACGCAAATACGCCTGAGCGCCGGTTGAATTAAAATCGTAGAACAATGCAGGTTTGCCATGGCTTGGCGCCTCTGACACACGAACATTACGTGGAACAACAGTTTTGAAAACCTTGTCACCAAACGCAGC
This sequence comes from Candidatus Enterousia sp., assembly GCA_045634405.1. Classification (GTDB taxonomy): domain Bacteria; phylum Pseudomonadota; class Alphaproteobacteria; order Rs-D84; family Rs-D84; genus Enterousia. The sequence continues at coordinate 8,785 of JAZRAD010000030.1, read as the reverse complement.
ACGCACATCATCATCAACCGCACGCGTAACATTGTATCTACGTTCATACATGGTCAACAAAACACCCAATACATCCAATTCTGGATTCCATTTTTCTTTAACAATAGAAATAGTATCTGTCAGTTGTTGCACCCCTTCTAACGCAAAAAACTCGCATTGCAATGGTATCAAAACACTATTTGCCGCAACCAATGCGTTTATTGTCAAAAAACCCAACGCAGGCGGACAATCCAGTAAAATATAATCATAATAAGGTAAAATAGGCTGCAACGCATCGCGTAGACGAAACTCACGATTTTCCATATCCACCAAATCAATATCAGCACCAGCCAACGCCTGTGAAGATGGCAACAAATGCAAATTTGGAACCGCTGTTGACAATATATTATCTGCAACATTTGCCGTTCCCATAATAACACCATAAACACTTTGGCGATGAGAAGCATGTTCAAAACCCAGTCCCGTACCAGCATTTCCCTGTTGATCTAAATCAATCAACAAAACACGTTTTTTTATTGCCGCCAATGACGCACCGATATTTATCGCGGTTGTCGTCTTGCCAACACCACCTTTTTGATTTGCAAATGCGATTATTTGTGTCATTTTACCCTTTCCTGTTTTTTTATAAAGATATAAAAACCAAACGATTCGGTCAAGAACTTAAACAAAAGCACACAAAAATACTGTAAAATCAAACAAATACGATTTATTTCACATGAAACACGTATTTTAAACTTTATAAAAAAACACCGGCAAACACCGGTATTTTTGTTATTTCTTAGTATTTTCAACAAGCTATAAATTATTTCACATGAAATTACCGGTTAAAACGCACAATTATTATAAAACCATCGCCTGTTTTTGATGGCACTAATTCGTATTCAAACTTATATTTCTGTTTTGCTACGGCAATTTCAGATTCAATTTCCCGGCCTTTTAACAGAAAAAGCCGGCATTTTGTTCTTCCAACATAATCCATTATCTTTACCAACGACGCAAACGCACGTGCAGTAAACACAATTTTATCGTTTTTTGCCGGCAAATGCCGGACAAATTCTTCAACACGACCATGATAAATTGTCAGGTTTTCCAGTCCCAGTTTTTCCTTTACTGCCGATAAAAATGCAACTTTTTTACCAATTGATTCAATACAAGTTACATTCCAACCCAATATTGCCAACACAACCGCAGGAAACCCGGCACCACTACCCAAGTCCACCACATTTACATCACGCGGCAAAACATCCGCAAGTTGTGCCGAATCGGCAATATGACGTGTTTTAACATCGTTCAACGTGCTGGGGGCGACCAAATTCATACGCCCAGACCATTCACGTAACATATTTTCGTATTCTTCAAATTTGACATTATTCTTCATAAAGAGTATTCTAGCATAATCATGAAGAAAATAGAAAGTTTATTTATTACATCTTGTTTATTTGCCACACTTACTGTGACTGGGGTTGCAATATGGCACGCAATTAAACACAACACTCAAGAAAACCAGACTGCAAACATACCAGTTACGCAATTTGGTTCTTTCTTGGCAACACAACACGCAATTTACGCAAACGATTTTGATACAGCAAATAAATTGTCTGCACATTTGCAAGACACGCAATACGCAATCGTTCATAATACGAAGATTATCTCTGAATTCTTGGGCGGTCGCATGCCAATAGATGCGAAATTATTGCGTTCTGAAAAAACTTTGCCTGCACAGTTTATTTATGACGCGTATTTGGTAAAAAACAATAATTGGAAGGAATTACACAATCGCCATAAAAATGATGAAGCCGCGCTTATATCTCCATTTAGAATTTGGTCGGCAATTGCAAATGATTGGCGAACAAACACACTTAAATTTATCGACAAACTGCCTGTAAATGAATCTTGGCGTGAATTTGTACGCGGACAAATCTATGCTGAACTGGGCAAATACGATGATGCAGCAAAGCATTTTGAACTGGTAACCCCAGACTTTATGAATATTAATGACTATATTTATATCATGTCTTTCTACCTATCGCACGATATGCAGGATAGAGCAGGGGATTTAAAAGAAAGATTTACTGCCAGACCTGCTGGGATGTTTTTAAAAGAATTTGATAAATTCCCAGACTGGTCTGTATTCAGCGGTTATAACAACGCATTGGCATTCAGTCTGATACAAAATGTATCACACACGCAAATTCTAATGTATTCTGATATGGCATTACTGATGATGCGTTTTGCAGAAATTACTGCGCCAGATTTTGCAAAAAACACAGATGCAATCAATTACTATATGGGACAGTTCTTCTACACAAATACCGGAAAATATCAGCAGCATTTTGATAAAATCAGCAAATCCAGTCCATACTATCCTTTTTCTGTATTACGTAGTGTAGAAAAAAACAACGATATACAAAAATTGGATTCTATGCTGAAACAATATCCGTTATTTGTTCCTGCAGTAAACAAAGCTGTTGGGCATTATATCAAAATTGGCGACAAACGCGGCGCACTGCGTGTTGTAAATCGCGCGATAAAGAATAAATCTTTGAACGAAGCGGGCAGGGCGTTTTTCTTGAAATCACGTGCCCAAATTTATTATTCTTTTGGCGACTATGACAAGGCACAAACAGATATTCATGACGCATCTGAAACTTTAAACATAGATGCAGAAATTCTGTCGTTACAGGCAAAAATCTGGGCAGCACAGAATCGTGAAATCGAAGAAGCATACAAGTATGCAATGACACTTGTTACCCGAAACCCCAGCGATATTATGGCATGGGACACATTGGGTACAGTTGTCTTGGTGCGCGAAGGTGTAGATGCCGCACTGGACATATATGAACGGGTTGGCAAAGCATCACAGACTCATTCACCATTATATTTGCACCTTGGGGACATATATGAGTCGATTGGCGACAAAGACAAAGCAATCAAAGCATATATGCGTGCAATTGATTTATCTGATGATGGATTGATAGTCGTCCCTGAAATTGAAAGGAAAATAAGGAAACTAAAATGAAAGTAGCAGTTATTGGGGCTGGCGCATGGGGTACTGCGCTGGCAATTACCGTGGCACGCGGTGGTGCCGACACAATATTATGGTCTTATGATGGATTATATAAAGAATTTGATGGCGTAGATATGCCACACAATTTAGTCATCACAAAAGATATGGCAGACACAAAAGAAACAGATGCCTGGCTGATTGTTACACCATCTGCATTCTTTCGCGAAACATTAAATAAAGCACGTGTACACTATAACGGCCAGCCTGTTATTATTTGCACCAAGGGAGCAGAATGTTCAACTGGACAATTTATGTCTGAAATACTAAATGATGTATTACCTGAATGTGTCGATTTCGGTATTTTATCTGGCCCACAATTCGCAGCCGAGGTTGCAATGGGTTGCCCAACAGGTTCTACGCTGGCAGGAACAGACGCAGCAATTGTCGCAGGTCAACAAGCGCTAAACAAATTGTATCTTGAAATCACCAGCGATATTATCGGAACACAAATCTGTGGCGTCGGCAAAAACGCAGCCGCACTTATTAGCGGATATAACTCGGTCGCTGCGCCCAGCGAAAACGAACGTGCAATGCTATTCACACGCGTATGGGGCGATGTTGTAAAAATCGGTATTGCATCTGGCGCACAGGCAATAACATTTCTGGGACTGTGCGGTTTGGGTGATTTAATACTGTCTGCAACCAGCCCAACCAGTCGTAATTATTCTGGCGGTATGGCAATTGCAAACGGTGGTAAACCCGAAGGAACCGTCGAAGGTATTCATGCACTGTGTGGCTTGATAGAACGCGCAAATGCGTTAGGAATAGATGTTCCTGTCTTGAAAGAGATGAAAAACAAATTAAAAATATAAAAAACACCGGCAAATGCCGGTATTTTTTTACAAATTTAACTATCAATAAAAGCCGGTATTTACCGGCTTTTTTTTAAACTAAACATGCCAATGTTGCGCTAGTATTTTTCAACATAAACCAACCGATTCGATAATCTGTGGCATAAACAGTCAACATAAATAATGCTAAAATACCAATTACCATCAACACACTGTTGCGTTTGCCACGCATACAATACAGCGATATATTATAAAACAAGAACAATATGTACATATCAACCAATAAACTTATCACCCAGATTGAAACACAATTAAATGCCAGCGCATTTAATACCAGTATCACCGGATAAATAAAGAATACAGACGCCAAGCCTTTTATCGCAATTTCCCAGTCGCGTTCACCACCTGTTATTTCAGACACCAGCATCAGCAAACCGCCCATTACAAACAACAAGGTCACAGCCAATACCGGCACAATCATAATTGCAGTAAATATCGCGCCCAAGGTTATTGTTGCACCCCCCATCAATCTGATAGCTAAAACCAAAATACCACCCAATAGACCATATAAAAAGGCCTTTAACATAGATTCTTCCAAATTACCATCAGCAACAATCTTGGTAAAATAGCGTTTTGGATTCACGATTATATTGCGAATTCGTTTAAATGCGTTTTTTAATTTTTTCTTCATATTTTTGCCCTCAATTTGATTATTTATATTTTTGCTTTATAATTACAAAAAATCAATGGAAAAAAGCGATGACAAAGATAGCAATTGTTGGACGTCCGAATACAGGAAAGTCTACACTTTTTAACGCCCTGACAGGCACGCGCGATGCACTGGTTCATGACAGACCAGGGGTTACACGCGACATAATTTCAGGCACTTTTTCAAACCGTCCATATACGCTGTATGACACAGCTGGCTTGGAAAACGCAAAATCTGGCATTGGTCTGGATTCGACCAACATGGCATTTGGCGCATTGACAGATGCAGATGCAATATTGTTTGTTGTTGATGGACGTGTGGGGCTGACCAATCAGGATATAGACTGGGCAAAAATCATCAGACGCAAAACACGCGTTCCGGTGTTGCTGTTGATAAACAAAAGCGAATCGGAAAAGAGATTATCTAATATCCATGACTTTTATAAACTAGGCTTTGGCGAACCTGTATTGATTTCCGCAGAACACAAACGCGGCTTTGACGCAATTTATGAATTTACAGATAAAATCGCAGGATACGATAATACAAACGCAGAACCCGTTGAAAAAGCCACAGATAACCGTATTAAAATTGCAGTATTAGGCCAGCCAAACGTTGGCAAATCTACATTTGTAAATCGTGTCTTGGGCGAAAAAAGACAGATTGTAATGGATGCGCCTGGGATTACACGCGATACTGTAAAAATCCCAACAAAATTCTATGGTCGTGATATTGTACTGATGGATACAGCGGGACTTCGTCGCAAGGCTGGGGTTACAGACGATGTTGAAACATTATCTGCGTTAAAGTCACTGGATGCGATTGAAAAAGCAGATGTTGTTATTTTGATGGTTGACGCAACTAAAAACATTGAAAATCAAGCACTGGGAATTGCTGCACGCGTTTATAACGCAGGCAAAATACTGTGCGTTGCGTTAAATAAATGGGACTTGGTTGAACCAGAACTGCGTGATGAAAAATTACTGAAACTAAAACATCAGTTTTCTAATTCTTTCCATCAGATAATAAAGCCTATGATATTGGCTGTATCTGCGGAAACAGGCACAGGTGTTCAAAATATGTTCCGTCGTATTTATGAACAATGGGATATTTCAATGGCACAGGCACCAACCAGTCTGGTCAACAGAATCGTTGAAAAGCTGGTTGCAGACAGACAACCACCATTATCGCGCCTGAAACGCCCAATGAAGATTAAATTTGCACGCCAAACAGGTCGTCATCCAATGAAAATCACAATAAATGTTGGTGGTGCGTCTGATATTCCTGAATCTTATACACGATATCTGCGTCGTGGTTTGGCAACCGCATTAAAGTGGGAACATTTGCCGATTATAATTGAATATGACAAGGCAGAAAATCCATATGATTAACCACCGGTAAATACCGGTGTTTTTTTATAAATCATTAACAAAAAATATGGTATAATATCACAGATTCAAGAGAGAGAATTTATGAAAAAAACAGCTGAAAATATTATTTCACTTAAAAATATCAACAAAAGCTTTCCATTGGAACTTGGTGGCGAACAACAGGTTTTGTTTGATATAAACTTTACAATCAAGGCCGGTGAATTTGTCGCAATTATGGGGCCCAGCGGTTCTGGAAAGTCTACTTGTATGAATATTATCGGTGCGCTGGACACCGCCAGTTCTGGTGTTTATGAATTATATGGTCGTGATGTAACAGGGCTGACACCGGATGAATTGGCAACTGTTAGAAACGAATATATCGGTTTTGTGTTTCAACAGTTTAACCTGTTGCCAAAACGCAGCGTATTGGACAATGTAATGCTACCGTTAATGTATCGCGGTCTTCCAATGAACGAAAGAATTTCCCGCGCACGCGAAATGTTAAAACGCGTAGGGTTGGAAAATTTTGAAAGCTATCTGCCAACACAACTGTCTGGCGGTATGAAGCAACGTGTTGCAATTGCGCGCGCCTTGGCAGGAAACCCAAAACTTATCTTGGCTGACGAACCAACGGGTGCATTAGACAGTAAAATGGGTAATGAAATCTTAAAGTTCTTTAAAAAATTGAACGAAGATATGGGAATTACTATCGTTATGATTACACATGAATTTGATATTGCAAAATACGCAAACAGGTTGATACATATTCGTGATGGTAAAATAAACTATGACGGAAAAATCCCAAAAGATGACAGCAAACTTTAATCGGGGCAGGGGGGAATAACATATGACATTTAACGATATTTTAAAAGAATCTTGGCTGTCAATCAGCGGAAATAAAGTACGTTCTTTTCTGACCGTATTGGGTATTATTATCGGCGTTATGGCGGTTGTGATAATGGTTGCAGTTGGTGAAACTGTGCAGAAATCTATTACAGACCAATTTTCATCACTGGGCACAAATACGATCATGATTCGTGCAGGTGCCGCACAAACCGCCGGTGTCAGAACAGGAAACAGACATACACTGACCATCCAAGATGCAGAATTTATCGCAAGACTGCCCGACGTTATGGCTGCAACACCAGTTCAAAATGGTGCTGCACAGGCGATTTATGGAAATAAAAACTGGTCAACATCTATGGTCGGTGTTTATCCAGACTATGCAACCGTACAAAATATAGAAATGGAGCAGGGTACATTCTTTGATACATCTGCTGTCAGAAACGCATCAACATACGCAGTAATCGGACCAGAAACAGCACAAGAACTGGGATTGCCAGAAAACCCAATTGGCGAAGTAATTCGCGTTCAAAACACGCCTTTTGTTATTATCGGCGTAACCAAGGCCAAGGGTGATTCTGCGATGGGCAGTCAAGATGATATGATTATTATACCAATCACAACACTAAAAAAACGTCTGCAAGGTAGCCGATTTCCAAATTCTGTAAATATGGTCGCATTAAAACTGTTTGCAGAATCAGACAATAATCTGGCAATCGAACAGATAACATTGCTGTTACGTCAAAGACATCGCCTGAAAGACGATGCCGAAGACGATTTCCAAATAATGGATATGAAACAGGTTATGGAAACAATGACGACTGTTACAGGATATTTAAAATTATTACTGATTGCAATTGCGGCGGTGTCATTGCTGGTTGGCGCAATTGGTATTATGAATATGATGCTGGTATCTGTGGCAGAACGCACACGCGAAATCGGTATTCGCAAGGCAATTGGCGCACGTGAACGCATGATAATTATTCAATTCTTGTCTGAATCAGTCTTGATTTCGTTTATTGGGTCAATGATTGGACTGGTTATAGGTGTCGGATTATCACAGGGCGTTGGGCGATTTATATTGGGATATAATGTGCCATTTAGTATATGGCCTGTGGTATTATCTGTATCTGTGGCGGTAATTGTTGGATTGTCTTCGGGCGTAATGCCTGCGATGAAGGCAGCAAAACTAAATCCGATTGACAGTCTGCGATACGAATGAAAAAATCCCCCAAACGGGGGATTTTTATAACTCTACTTTACCATTTGTGGCAATTAAATCTGCCATCATTTCTATTTTTCCGCCAGCCTCGCGCAATATTAAATCACCAGCTGCGATTTCTGCATAATCTAGTGCATCAGATACATATGCATCAAACTTGCCCGCAGCAACCCATGCCAAATCCAATGCAGGGCATCCTGTTACGCGCGCATCGCCAATCATTGGTCGATCGTCAGATGTGTTATATGCGATTGTCAATTCCGAAGTTTCAGATAAATTAGATACCTTGATTCTGGCAGAATGGAATGCAGAAAATACGTATGCGCCACGACCCGATTCCGCATAATATAATCTTTCATCAATTGGGGAATAGACCAATGCAATTTTTGTTTCGTCGTTTGAACGCAATGCCAAAGATATTGCAAAATGTGGATTGCCACGAACAAAATTTGCAGCCCCAGACAACGCCAAAACAAACTCATCACGTCCATCACCGACATGTGTTGTATTTGGTGTCAACAAACCTGCATTTGGACGAACCAATAACAGGTCTGATAATATACTTTCTTCGATTCGGGCAGATGCCTTGCTGACAAAGTCACGGGCGCCACGCAACGATTGTTGCAGGTTTTCCACCTCGCCAAAGTCGCGACGCAATCCAGATGCTGTGCGTTGCAACGCCATAAACATTTTGTTTAATTCGGTTGAACCTTTTATCAACAATTCCATGACGCTGCCCCCATCAGACGAAAGTTAGACTTAGAAATTAAAGCCAGCAAATTTGCT
>JAZRAD010000029.1:0-2701 GCA_045634405.1 Candidatus Enterousia sp. | reverse complement strand
TGTTATAGATATGTCGTCTGTTCCAACACAAACAATTACATCAGACAAGATTTCTGCAAATGTTCAGGGGTTGCGTATCTCTGATGTTCGATTAAATGATTTTCCAATGTCATCTAATTCCACGGAACCAGTTACATTACTGTCTGGTGATAATGATTATATAGAGGTTGGATTCCTGGCCACTGGCACAACAGCACCTGTTGCAAATACAGTATGGCGCGAAAAAGACGGTGCCTACACTTGGCGCAATTCAGATGGTGTTGAATTTACACGCACTTTGAATACGGACGGATATATTATAACTGTTACAGATACGATAAAGAATAATTCCAAGTCTGCTGTATCTGTATCGCCATATGCACGTATTGTGCGTGAAAACAAAGCTGGCGCGCAATCTGCGGCTGTAGCAAATGGTTCAATAGTTTATGTAAACTCAGACATTGAACAACGCGCATGGAATAAACTGGATAAAAAGTCGTATGCATATTCAACAACAAATGGCTTTGCTGGCTTTAATGACCAGTACTGGCAGACAGTTGCATCTATTGACAGCCCAGATCAAACAATTCGCGTTAAAAAATCTGGCGATGCATACAGTTCTGATATCGCATCATCTGCGGTGTCTGTTGGCACTGGCGATACAAAAAGTCTGGTTACATATTTGTTTGCTGGCCCACGTGAACAGCGTGTACTGGACGCTGCGGAACAAAAGATAGCAGGTATATCAGAATCTATTGATTATGGTTGGTTCTGGTTCTTGGCACGTCCAATGTTGTGGATATTAAATGGTATTCACCATATTGTTATGAATTATGGTGTTGCGATTATCATTATGACTATATTACTGCGTTTGTTGATGTGGCCATTAACACGCAAGTCATATACAAATATGGTTGCGATGCAAAAGATGCAACCAGAAATGCAACGTATTCAAAAGTTATATGCAAATGACAAAATGCGTTTGCAGATGGAAATGATGAAACTGTATCAAACACACAAGACATCGCCGATGTCGGGTTGTTTGCCAATGTTGATTCAGATTCCAATCTTTTTTGCATTGTACAAGGCGTTGTTGGTGTCTATTCCGATGCGTAACGCACATTTCTTGTGGATTTCAGATTTATCTGCGATGGATCCATATTTTATCTTGCCGATTATGATGGGCGCGACAATGTGGTTACAACAATGGTTGCAGACATCAAATAAAACAAAAACACAAACAAATACGAATGATGCTGTTGCGCAAACTCAAAAGATGATGCGTTGGATGCCGGTATTGTTCACAATAATGTTCGCATGGATGCCAGCTGGTTTGGTCTTGTATTGGACAGTATCGAATATCTTCGGCATAATTCAAATGCAGATAATAAAAAAGCAAAGTAAATAAATATTACAAAACTTTAAAACCTCTTTGCAAACAAAGAGGTTTTAAATTACAAAAGAATAATTTATTTTTTGTATTGACAAATAATATATTTTGTATTAATATATATTAATATAACAGATACAAGGGAGTTAAATATGAAAAAAGATTTAAAACGAAAAATGGCGAATATGACATCAAAGTCATTGTTAGGTCTTGCACTTGCATTGACATTAAGCAGCTGTGATGCAGAACCAAGCCCAAGTGATTTGGCATATATGTCACCAAGCGAAAGATACGAATATGACAATTACGGTATTGTGCCAGATGATATTGCAGAAAAAGCAAAATCAGACAAAAAAGCTCAGTTGTTATTTGCCTTTGGTATTGGTGGTGCGATTTCTTTAGGGGTATTCTTTGGTGGTAAGGATACAAAATCACGCTAGTTTTAATTTATACTAAATAAAAATCCCCCGTTGGGGGATTTTTTACATCAAATATTTATACAATGCGTTTGGTGTTTGTATAAGTCCGCTTTTTAATCCGATTGCGCGTTTGGTCAATTCAACGCAAGTCCGTACATTTTTCGTATTAAAATTTGGTGGTACATCGCCTGTTAAGTATATAAAGCGCCAACCATTTTTGTTTAGTATTTTTATGTCTTTCATACGCAAATGCACTTTGACGCATATGTTACGTTTTACAAATTGATACATAATCAATTTATCGTTGTGTACAGCAATTGGAGCGACGTGTTTAAATTTGCGACAAATGAGTTTTGGTAAGATTTTCGAAGTCTTGTCAGAAAATGCGATAATAATCATATTTTATACCCCAAATTTTAATATATCCAACCATGTTTTTGTGCTGCATTTCCGATTGCATCCATCGCGCTTTTCCATTGTGCAGCAGCGCGATTTTCAGACCAGATATGTTGATGTGGTGCACGTCTTTTATCACCAAATTTTTTCATAACGCATAATTGTTCATCGGTCAGTTGCCCAGACAGATACAGTTTTGTAATCATTGTTTCCACATCCAGTATTTCACACGGTCTTTTGGTTGGATTTGTACGAATTCTTGAAAAATCATTTCTTACAGATTTTGAGTATAAAAACCAGAACCACAGTTGTTCTGCTGATTGAAATTTTTCTGTTGCTGTCAGTGCATTTGTTGCGTTCATTTTTCTTTCTCCTTTTTCTTTTTGTTGGGTTTGTACGTATTCTTGAAAAATCATTTCTTACAGATTTAGAATATAAAAACCAGAACCACAATTGTTCTGCTGATTGAAATTTTTCTGTTGCTGTCAGTGCGTTTGTTGCGTTCATTTTTCTTTCT
>JAZRAD010000028.1:0-13849 GCA_045634405.1 Candidatus Enterousia sp. | reverse complement strand
GGGCGACGTGGTTACCCCTGTCATAAACACAAATGTACGTCAGCAAACTGCACGTGCGCATACTGCGACCCACTTGTTACAGGCGGCATTGCGTGCGGTACTGAACGAAGATGTACAACAACGCGGTTCCAAGGTTTCGCCAGATTCTGTACGTTTTGACTTTTCATTTGGTCGTGCAATGACAGCCGAAGAAAAACAAGCGGTTGAAGACTTGATAAACAAATGGATTGCGGCAGACCTGCCTGTTACACACGAAGAAATGCCAATGGACGAAGCCGTTAAATGTGGTGCGATGGCACTGTTTGGTGAAAAATATGGTGATATGGTTCGTGTTATTACTGCGGGCGATGTTTCATGCGAATTGTGTGGCGGAACACATATACACCACACAGGCGAGATATTAAAAGCACGCATAAACAAAGAAAAATCTATCAGCAGTGGTATCAGACGTATAACAATGTCTGTCGGAACACTGGCAGAATAAATAAAACGCCCTAAATGGGGCGTTTTTTAATGTTTATTCACACGATTGACAATTCTGTTTTTTGTGCTATTATCTTTTAAAACAAAAGGATAAATAATGCCACGATATACCGAAGCGTATAAAATTTCTGTATTAAAGCGTGCAAAAGTCGCAGGGGTAAGCGCTGCGTCCAAGGAAAGCAAACTGCCGATGAAGACTATTCTGCGTTGGAACGATATTTATCATATTTATCACAAAATGGAATTTCGCGCCTTTACAGATGAAGAAAAAATCAAAATTTTAAAGTATGCTAATAAATACGGTATGACATCCGCAATGCGTAAGTATAACGTTGATGTGGCAACCCAACGCGCGTGGAATAAAAAATTTAATATCTATAAAAAAACTGGCAGACGTACAAAAGCAACCTACAAGAAAAAATATAAACATCACGACACAGAATACAAAATGGAAGTGTTGTTGTTTACAAAACAATATGGTATCTGTCAGGCTGTTCGTAAATATAATCTGCCGGCATCTACGATAAAGTCGTGGAATGCCGAATTAAAAGTTTACACGCCACGCAAACACCGCACTTTTACCGACAGCAAAAAAGCAGAAATCATCCAATTCGCCACAGAAAATTCTGTGGCACAGGCCGCAAAAAAATACAACCTGGGCAGTGGACACATCAATAATTGGATAAAAGACGTAACGCAAAATCAAAAATAAAAATCCCCGTTTGGGGATTCTTTATTTCAAATAAAATGTTATCGTGGCGACAACACGAACCTTTTTATTTATCGCCTGACGTTCATTGGATGACCAGCTGTCGGTTGGGTCACGTGATTCGATACTGAAAACACCCTGATTCGCACTTTTAATTTTGCCCAGTTTGGCATCTGCGTCTTTGGCAAATTGCTGACCCGCGGCGGTGGCGTTTTTGGTCGCCTGCTCTATCATCGATATTTTTATATCGTTCAGGCCGTTAAAGATATAAATTGGGCCGGAATAATCTTCGGTAATGGTAATGCCACGACGAACCAATTCGCCCATACGACGGGAAACACCGTCCACCAATTCAACATTATGAGAACGCACCATTACACCTGTTTCAATCACATAACGACCGTCATTTTGCTGATTCTTTAATTCTGCATCGGAATAGCCTGCGTATTTATCGCGAACCTGAACACGTAAATTCTGAATATCTGATGGCGCAAAACCAGAATCTGTTAAGAATTTATGAATTTCTGATAAATCGTTATCAATTTCTTGTTGCAGAACCGTTAAATCACCACCAACACCATTGATTTTTATGTTCCAAACAGCCGTATCTGCGACAACATCACGTTCTGCCAATCCCTTGACCGTGACAGTGCGCCCAGACATCGCACGATAAATGCCGTCGCCAATAAAAAATCCGCCAAGCGCAACACCAACTGCCAATACAGACAGCCACAATCCAGACATTGATTTTAACTTGTTTGTAATCTTCATAAATCCCCCCCAATGTTTTATATAGCTAAATTTACATTAATCGTGCGACGATATCAAGACTAAAAATCTTGGATTATTTTGCCAATAACATAATTCGCCAAATTCAGACCAAAACAACCCGTTACTGTTATCACAGACCCCAGATTCTTGGCGTGTCCGGTTACAGGTTGCGGACTTTCAGACGAATAAACAACTGGAATATCAGGCAAATTTAAACTGCGAACCATACGACGAACACGCGCAGCCAATGGGCATACACTTGTCTTGGACAATGGCGCAATTTTTATTTGCGATATATCTGTTTTTGACGCCGCCCCCATACTGGAAATAATCGGCACATTGTGCGCGTGCGCCCATTTGTATAACGCAACCTTGGATTCCACAGTATCAATCGCATCAATTATAAAGTCTGGCATAACATCAATTTGGGACGCATCATCAAAAAACATATTCAATGCCGTCACATGAATTTCTGGATTTATGTCATAAATACGATTTTTCGCGACAGATACCTTGGGCTGACCAACTGTACTGTCCAGTGCAAACAGCTGGCGATTTATGTTTGATTCTTCAACCGTATCAAAATCAACAACAATCAAATGACCAATGCCGGAACGGGCCAGCGCCTCTATCGCAAAGGAACCAACAGCGCCACACCCCACAACCATAACTGTTGCGGTTTGTAATTTCTGGGTGCCGTTGTCGCCAAACAATAATCTTGTTCTGTGTAATCGTGTCATTTCTTTAACATCCGAATTGTATTTGCATATATTATATCTGCCATTTTTTCAGGTGCAACATCCAAAATTTCTGCAATTTTATTCACAACCGATATCACATTATTTGGATTTTGACTGTCTGTTTCTGCAATAATTCTGGTCAGTGGCGTCGCGTGCAGGCGTGCAACATTCTGCAAATTGCGTAATCCATAAGAAAAATACATATTATACCGTTCTGCCATTTCTGGAATATCAAGCACACTGCCCGTATGCCCATGCGACAAAATAAATCGCGGCAACTTGTTCTGGTTTGTCTTTAAAATATGTAACACTTTATCCCATGCACCAACACAATGCATTGACACACCGCGTTCCAGTTCACACGCCATACGAATTTGTGTTTCAAATACAGATATTTGGGTATTTAAGTCTGGTTTAAATTTATCAAGTCCGATTTCCCCGATATGTAAACATGGATTATTTATCAGAATGTCGCGCAAGGTTCCCACCCAATCAGTCGGTAAATCAGACACAAACCACGGATGTACGCCAACCGCACCATAAATGTCATCATCCACATCCACCGCCCCCATAATTTCAAACCAATCGGATGGGCGTGTAGCATTATACACCGCCCCAACATTTAATAGTATTGGGTTATCTGATGTGTGACAATGTGCATCAATATATTTTGTCATTTGTTATCAAAAAACCTGCAACCGCAGGTTTTATCATGTTTTTAATCTAAACCCTTTAACAAAATTTCTTTCATTTCGTTTGGCATCATACCTGTTGAAGAATAACCACAGTCAACATGGTGAACTTCGCCTGTAACACCGCTGGACAGGTCACTAAACAAATAAACCGCCGCACCACTGACATCGTCCAAGGTCATATTGCGACGCAATGGTGTTGTTTCTGCATTTAAACGCAACATCGCCTTGAATCCGCCAACACCACTGGATGCCAATGTCATAATCGGGCCAGCACTGATTGCGTTTACACGAATATTATCACGCCCCAAGTCAGACGCCAAATAACGAACACTGCTGTCCAATGCCGCCTTGGCCACACCCATAACATTATAATTTGGCACAGACTTTTCACCACCAAAGTATGTCAGAGTAACAACGCTGCCCCCATTATGCATCAATTTAGACGCGCGTCTGGTTATATCAACCAATGAATACACAGATATATCCATTGTGTTCTTGAAATTATCACGTGTTGTATCTGCATAACGACCAGTCAATTCGTTCTTATCAGAAAATGCAATCGCATGCAAAACACCGTCCAAGTGTCCCCATTCTGCTTCTATCTTGGCAAACAAGTCGTCCATCTGTTCATCATTTTGAACATTACATTCTTGGACGAATTTTGCACCAATTGATTCCGCCAACGGACGCACACGCTTTTCCAACGCAGGCATCGCATAAGGCATCGCAATTTCAGCCCCCATTTCATGCGCACGCTTAGCAATTGCCCATGCCATAGACCAATCGTTAGCAACACCTGTGATTAAAATCTTTTTTCCCTGTAACAACATATATAAATCCTTTGGTAATATGTATAAAATATATCATTAAAAATATACAATCGCAATAAGTAAAAACGCCCGATTGGGCGTTTATATCTATTCTGTGATTTCGCCTTTGAACTGCATATCATACAGTGTTTTATATGCGCCACATTCCAATTTTAACAATTCTTCATGCGTACCACTTTCAACAATTTCACCGTGGTTTATCACAACAATCTTGGACGCATTTCTGATAGTAGACAATCTGTGTGCAATAACAAACACAGTCTTATCTTGCATCAGGTTTTCAATCGCCTTTTGTACAACAGCCTCGGACTTGTTATCCAGCGCAGAAGTTGCTTCGTCCAGAATCAATATAGGCGCATTTTTTAAGAACGCACGCGCAATTGCGATGCGCTGTTTTTGACCACCAGACAACAATACACCACGTTCACCAATTTGGGTATCAAGACCATTATTTAAGCCAGCAATAAATTCTTCTAGACATGCCATTTTAATTGCTTTGTTTAATTGCTCTTCTGTTGCATTTTGATCGCCCAATAAAATGTTTTCACGGATAGTGCCAGCGAATAAGAAATTATCTTGGAACACAACAGCAATATTCTGACGTAATGAATGTAATGTAAAATCACGAATATCCACACCATCAACACACAGTTTACCACCAGCTACATCATAAAAACGTGGCAACAAACTGACCAGTGTAGATTTTCCACCACCAGAATTACCAACCAGTGCGATAACTTCGCCTTGATTGACGGTCAAATTGATATTCTTTAACACAGGTACATTTGGAATGTATTGAAATGAAACATTTTGAAATTCAATCTGTTTATGTGCCGATGGCATTTGTATTGCATTTGGACTGTCTTTGATTGCAGGCACAGAATCCAACAAATCAAATACTCGTTCAATCGCCATAAACGACATTAAAACTGAATTATATGTAGACCCCATACTCTTCATCGGAGTATACAGCATAATCAATGCCGCCAAAAATGAAACAAAAGCACCACTTGTAATAGCTCCGCTTAAAATCAAATAAGACCCAAACCAAATTGCCATACCAATACCAAAAGACAATACAATGTGCATAACAGGTGTAATCCATCTGGTACGTTTTACCAATTTTAGTCGTAAATTAAACACAGAATCCAAAACATTTGAAAATTTTCTTTGCTGATAATCGGTCAAATTATATGCAGTAATCGTCTTGTTACCAGCATAAGATTCATTATAAGCAGTAATCAACGCCGCATCTGCCAATATAGATTTATCAAACACAGATTTTATCTTCTTTTTCAGCGTCATCATTGGAACCATGGCCCCAAACAATACCGCAACACAAATAATAGCCAACTGCCACGAATTATAAAACAATACAAAAATCAAAGAAACAGCAGTTACTACCTTTTGAACCAAATTTTTTAAGTTAGTTAACAATCCGGCACATGCCATATCTGCATTATTATTAAAAGAAAATATCACATCACCAGAATTTCTTTTGTTAAAAAACTCTGTCTCGAAAAACAGCATTTTTTTGTACAAGTCTAACTTTAACGCATTGGTAATCTTGTTCCCAGACCATGCATTAAGGTAATTAGATAAGTATGTCAAAATACCCTGAACAGAAGTAAACAATATAATAGCCAATGGAATATACCATGCAGTTTGCACAGACTTTTCAACCATAACCAAATCCATATATGGTTTTAAAGACAATGCAATCACCGCATCCAACGAGCCCACAGGTATCGCCAAAACCAACGACATCAAACCACGAAACCAATACGGTTTTACATACGGCCACATACGTCTGTAATTTACAACAAACATATTATGTAACAATGCATTTCTTAATTCTTTTGATAACTTTTCTTTCGCCATAATTATATCTACTTTATAAATCCAGATAAATTATTACCCAATGCACACAAAAAGTCAACCATGCTTATTTATATGTCCTTGCAAACATTCCTAACAATTAGTATACTTTTCATACATGGTAAAAAAATTCAGCGATATTTCTGTAAAGCATGCTTTAAACTGGTTAAAACTGGGTTGGTTTTTTCACCATTTTATGCTGATTGTTCCCGTCATAATTTTGGTTTACACACAAAAAGGTATAACTGTTGGCGACTTCTTTCTGATTCAAGGAATGTTTCGTCTGACAGCATTTTTGTTTGAAATTCCATCTGGATATATGTCAGATCGGTTCAGTCGCAAACGCGTTATGATTGCAGGCGCACTATTTTCATTTCTGGGTTTTGTCGTTGTCGCAGTCGCATACGGTTTTTGGGCGTTGGTACTGGGCGAAGCGTTACTGGGGATTTCAAGCGCCCTATTCTCGGGCACGTTAGAGGCATATACATACGACCTTATGAAACGCAACAAAAGCCAAAAAGAATTCTTGCGTGAATTTGGAAATATTACAACTTTTGCCAGCATCGCAACATTTATATCTGCTATATTGGGCGGAATCTTGTACGGAATTGTCGGTGCAAATGGTATTTTGTGGCTGGAAACAGTATTTGCAGCAATGTCTGTTGTCGCATTACTGTTTATCCCCGAATTGTCCGAGGTTAAACGCATCGTAAAAAACAAGACAGCAATCGCAGACGCAATATCTGTTACAACAACAACATTAAAGAACCCAAGACTGCGGAATTTGATTTTATTCCCGTCACTGTTCGGTGCATTTACAATTGTAATGCTGTGGATTATGCAACCAATTATGGAAACATCACGCGTTCCTGTCGGTTTGTTTGGTGTTTATTTTGGCATTACACAGGTGGCATCTATATTCTTTTCAAAATACGCGTACAAAATCTGTGGCAAACTGGGCGAGATTTCTGTTTCCGTCATAACAATCGCAACTGTTATTACCGGTGCAATAATGGGACTGATTGCCATGCATACAACCAATATGCCAATTATTTATACCGCGTGTGCAATAATGGCAATTGTGCCGGCAATTCGTATGCTGAATAACCTGCAATATAATACACTGATTCATCACAGTATTAAATCAACAGAACGTGGTACAGTTTTATCAACACGTGAGATGACATCAACTTTTCTGGGGGCGATATTTTTGATGACAGCTAAGTTCTTGCTGGACGGATTTGGCATAAACGCAACATTGATTTTCATTTTAATTATGACAATATTGTTGGTATATTCTTTGAAAAGCACAGCAAAGTATATAAAACAAAGGAAATAATATGTCCAAAATAATCAAACTATTTGAACAACACACAAACTGTGATGATGTTTTGCATATGATATATGGGATTTCCAGTAATGAATATTTTGACTGTGTTTTTGTTGTGCCACATTGGGATATTTATAAAGTCTTTACAGATAGCGATGTAAGTATTGAATTGTTCGCCAAGACAGACGATACAACCGCATACGAAATCAAACACAACGGCAAACGATATTTATATATAGTTTTGTCTATGGGCGCACCGAATATTATCGATTTCTGTCTGGCGTGTCATAAGTTAAATTGTGACAAATACGTATTCTTGGGTTCGGTCGGGTCTTTGGTCCCAGAAATACGAATTGGAGATTTTATTATACCTGAATATTCAATATCTGGTGATGGCGCATCATTGTATCTGAACGATACGCTAGACACATCAAATATGTTCAAACCTGCATATTCTGACGCAACATTGTCCAAAAGAATCAAAGACATTTGTATATCGCAAAATATCACAGTCGCAGATGGCGCACCAATATCTGTTGATAGCATATTTTGCGAATATGCGCACTTGGACGAATTTATAACAATGGGTGCAAACACAATTGAAATGGAAAGCGCCGCATTCTTTAAAGCGATGAAGTATATAAACAAACCTGCAGCCGCTGTTTTAGTTGTATCTGATAACACATCTGCAAATCAGCCACTGATGGACAAAGATGATACAACACGTACAAAGTACCGCGCCGCCCGCCAAAATGTACAAAAGATACTAAAACAAATATAAAATAACCGCCGATTTGGCGGTTTTTATCTGCCGTAACCATTATACGTTTGGGCTGCAGAATTACTTGGCAATAATTCTTTGTATGGCATATCTTGATTCAATACACGAATAACTCTTCGTCCCATTAAACGACTGAAATGAATATCATATTTAATACCTGCTGCCTTGAACAAGTTTTCTAGATAAGCCTCATTACCTGATATTTTTGGAAAAAAATAAACAGACGCGCAGTTATTATCAGCGCTATTTTTTATATGTTGTATAGATGCAACTTGTTTAATTTTAGTAACAATATCTGTAACAGATGCATTTTGTGATTTTTGTTGAAATAAATTTTCAAACGGATCCTGAAAATTATATGGATTATATGGTCGGACGGGATTTATTACAACAGCATCTGATGCCGCGATATATTCGCCCCTTGCATCACGTTCTGCGCGATAGAAAATACGTCCGGTATTTCCAAGACTTCGTTCAAAACCGATATTATGCTTTTGCGTATTTGGGGCCGATACAGCGTGTAAGTTCGCCTGATTCAATATATAATTCAACCCTATTGCTAATCTTTTGAATTCTGTTTCATTATTTGGATATATAGTAAAAGCCTTGCCAAACTGACCTTCGGAACGATTATTCAATATACAATTAACAGAATAATTATCCGGTAGAATTGTCTTGAAAGTAGCATTTTGTTCCACCAGATATGGAATAACTATACGCGATAAAGTATACCAATCTGTATATCCATCTGCGTATAAATGCAACTTCCATGGATAATCGAGATTACTGCTATTTCCATTATGCTGGCCCCATACCGTACCAACTGTTTCTTTTAATACACCTGTCCTAAAAAGATTAAAGTGATAATTTTGTATTTCTGACATATTCATAATGACTTCCTTATAGTTCACAGTGGGCAGACAGATGGGTCTTTCTTACGACCGCGCGTATGTGTGTTTTGATATGCGCGTCTTTGCTTGGTTATTTCGTACAAAACAATCCCAGTAGATACAGCCAAGTTAAAACTTTCAACAATACCGCACATTTCAATACTGACGCATGCAGCGGCATGTTCAACTGCCAAATCACTTATACCGCGCGCTTCGTTTCCAAACCAAACAGCTAAACGCTTTTGTGTAAAATCGCCGTGTTGCAAGACGACATTTGCCTTGCCCTTGATGTGTGGCGAAGTTACCACAGAAACATATTTATTTTTTTCCAAATGTTCCAGACATTCCTGGGTAGATTTAAACTTTTTTACAAAAGTCCATTTAATGGAACCAACAGATGATTTTACCAATGTTCTGTTATTCTGCATTTTATCCCACGCAGTCGGAATAATATGATTTGGGTCAATAATATACAGTTTTTCAACCCCCAGCGCATTGATGTTTCTGATAACTGCACCGATGTTTTTTGGGTCACTGGGTTCTTCCAAGACAGCAATCAGATTTTTACATCTGCCCTTTTTTGCTGCATTTGCCCTGGCACGCAAACCTAAAACCATAATGGCCCCCTTTGGTTTAATTTAGATGATAAAATTATAAAAACAGAGAAATTCAAATCAATAAAAAAATGTTTGTTTTTATTTAGGGCGGTTATTATAATCAAGATAAACAAAAAGGAAAGGCCATGAAAAAAATCTTGTTATTGACGGGTATTTGTATTTTATCTGCATGTGGTGGCGGTGGCTCAACACCAATCAGTGGTGGCGCAACAGCTGGTAAACCTGCTGAGAATCGACCTAATCTTAACGACCATTTGATATCAACTGATGCACGCAAAAGTAATTATGAAATTACATCTATGCTGTCGCAGATTTTTATTCCAAAAGATAATAATGATAATATTTTAACTTCACCAAGCGGTTCGCGCGCGGCAACAGATGTTAAAATTTCTGGCAAAGATTATACAGCATACAACCTAGAAGATATAAAATTCTATGTTTCAGATGAACTGCCAAGCGATGACATGTATGTAACATTCGGAATCAACGAATCTGGAGCAATTGGCTCTTTATACATGCACGATGGCGACGAAGAAATCTCCCCAGAACGTATTAGCAATACAAACAAATTCAAAATGTTTGTGTATAAATACCAAATCAGCAACTGGCAATCCGATGTATTTTTGTCGGAAATTGAAGATAGAGAAAAATTACGTACAGAATTACAAAAACAAATGGAAGACGATGGTTTGTCTGCAAAAGAACAAACAGAATTATTAAGCCACTTTGATAATCAAAGAGGAACATGGCTGACAACCGAAATAAACAGCGAAATTAAATTATTTGGTAAAGAAGTTGGCAAACACGGATTACGTTATGCAGACTTTGGGTACGACATTATGACCATCGGAAACAACACAACCGCAGACAATACAATTATTGCAGGCGGTTACGAAGTTTTAAAAATACCTGTTACACAAATTGCCAATCAAAAACTGCAATTTTCAGGCAAGGCGATTGGAAACATTAGTTACAAAGATACAGATGGCTGGCAATCCAGCGAAATTTCAACAGGCAACAATGCAACTGTACTGGTATTTGATAACGGCAAAGAAACATTGACCATGCCATTTAACGAATATTATACCGTTATTGTTGAAAAAGATGGAAATGATTCAAATATCCAATTTACAGATTGGAAAGGTTCAAAGGACTCGAAATTCAAATTTAACAAGGAAACTGCAAAATCTGACGATGCCTGGATTATGTATTTCGGAATAAACAATAAACCATCCGAAGCTGTCGGAACTGTTGCACACTCAGAAGACACAAAATATAAACCAACGTTCGAAGCTGGATTCGGAGTTCAAACTGCACAGTAAATTGAAAAACCGCCGAAACGGCGGTTTTTTTATTCGAATTTTATCGGACACGCCCCGAATTGCACACACCTGTTTCCTTTAATGCGCGACGCAGGCAATTATAGTGCTGAACCCTGTCACGCAGATAATGATTATACAATGTTTTGTTATTACTTATCATTGTAACTGGGACACCCTTGTCCAGACAGCCAGACACAACCAATGGCCCATCATCATAATGCATATCTGGTTTGATAATGTCTTTTAAAATATCAGACTTTTTACCATGCTGATCATAAACCTGATTAAAAGAACATTTGATACCTGCACGACGTAATTGGTTAAATGTCTTTTCTGGTTGCTTGTATTTACGTTCTGTAACAAATAAAACCTCTAAATCCGGACGCGCCAATAAATCATTTAAAAGATAATGTATCTTTTTATCTAATACCGGCATCGAATACAGCAAATCATCACCAAATAATTCTGATAAATTTTCAATTACAGCAATATTATCATACGATTTGTACAAATCCCAATTTGTTGGCTTTACATAAGGTGCATTTGCACGACGGAAAGCCTCTTGATATAATGGTGTCATATCAAATATCACATTGTCTAAATCCAGTGTTATTATTTTCTTACTCATTTCCAACCCTTATCATTTTGTGGGCTGATTATAACAACAAAAAATTAAAAGCCAACTGTTATTTATAGGATTATTTCCAGTTCAATTCCAACAATACCATATTTAGATTCCATATCTGCATCATAAAACTTTGAAATCGCAGACATCAGTTTATCAAGGCTTAAAAATCCTGTTCTGGGAAAGCTGATTTTAGTGGCTAGGTCTGCAAAACTTTTGGCAATGTGCAACCGAACAATCTTGCATTTCATATAATCTGATGGATTTTGTGCATTATAAAATAAAATAATATCATTATTGCGCATCTTGCGACGCTTTTCATCATACAAACGCAGCTCTATATCTTTGTCGCCAGACTTTATCATATCGTAATATGTGTGTTGTAAACCCATAGAAAATCGGCACGATAAATTTGGCAAAATGTGTGCTGCATAAAAATCAGCCATATCGTCAATCGGTGTAATTTCTGGATTTAACAAATCGTTTGCATCCAACCAAACAACAGAAATATCTTCGTCGCGCTTTTCAACAAATTGCAAATCCATATCAGACGGCACATGTGCAACAAAGAAATGATGTTCTTCGGCATACGCACCACGCTTTTCAGCACGCGCAACATCTGTATGACGAAAAGAATACGGCACCGGAATTTCAACCAAGTTATCCATCAAGGCTGTTGCGCCAGTCCCTAATTCTTCGGTCAGTTCGCGTCGCAACGCAGTTTTGAAATCTTCGCCATCGTCCAAACGGCCGCCAATTGGTCCATAACCGTTCGCTCCATACCGCACCATTGCCACACGACCGTCGCGCACAGGAATTATATATGCAGAATGACTGACTTCTTTTATCATTTGTCGCCCCCTGAATTAAACGGATTGATTGATAATATGGTTATTTCCAGTTCACCAGATGGCATAACAACATTCGCCTGACCACCAACAGACAACCCCATCAACGGTAATACAATCGGCATATTATATGCGTATATTTTATTTGAAATATCTTCGCCCCCAAGTGGCACAATACTGAAAGAATTTTGCGTTATTGCACCTGTATCTAGATTTTCTTGATTTACAGTTACTGTACAATACAACCCCACACAATCTGCATTAAAATTTGCGCCCAATGGCACAATTTCCATATTTTGAAAGTCTGTAATTAAATCAGACAAATGTCGTTCTGTTTGTTTTTCTTCACGGGTTAAATGTTCATACGCGAAGTTGTCGTGCCACGAATTAGTATCTTGTGTATATGCCGCTGTTTTATCAGCACGAATTTTATCAAGCGTTACATTCAGTTCGCGAATTCGCTTTTCTGCATCTGAAAAACATTCACGCGTTACAAACAGTTTCATTTTTTAACCCTTTTCCAACGCTTTTTAGATACGATTATCAGTATAATTCAAGACTATATAAAAGTCTAGTTTTTTAAATACCTTGCGACATATTTTTTTATGTGTTATTTTTTAGACCAAAGGCAACAAGACAATGTTAATTGTAAAGAATCTTGATAAATCTTTTGATGGAAATGAAATCTTTAAAAACCTGAACTTTTCTGTTCAGGATGGGGAAAAAGTTGCCGTCGTCGGTTTAAATGGGGCTGGAAAATCTACGCTATTCAGAATATTACTGAATCAAATCGATTGCGATAATGGTGAATTTTATATGGGCAAAAATCCGCGTATTGGTTGGATGCCCCAGACAGTTGATGAACTGGATTTACCTGATGATGTTGTTGTGTATGACTTTCTGCGTTCTGGTCGTCCATTGGCAGACATTGAACAAAGAATGGCAGAAATTTATAACGAAATGGCCAATGGTAATGAATCCGAAGAGTTATTACAAAAATTAGGTGCATGTCAGTCTGAATACGAATACTGGGACGGATATTCCGCAGAATCTGAACTGGACGCAATGATTGATAAAATGGGGATTGAGCGTCAGAATCTGAACAAAAAACTGGGCGAACTGTCGGGCGGTCAGAAATCAAAAATATCTTTTATCAGAACCCTGTATACACGCCCAAGCATTTTATTCTTGGACGAACCGACAAACCACTTGGACGCAAACAGTCGCGATTGGATGACTGAATATTTAATTTCAACAGACGCGTCCGTTGTCTTTATTTCGCACGACGAAGAATTTATATCCAAGGTCGCAGATAAAACACTGTATTTAG
>JAZRAD010000027.1:0-7574 GCA_045634405.1 Candidatus Enterousia sp. | reverse complement strand
TCCTTGGCTCACAGAACGACATGGCTACGATCCGACTTATACGTAGAAAGCCGTTATGAACTGGGGATGTTGGCATCTCAACGTGTTCGTGATTTGAACGGTGGCGCCGAAGCGGTGGTTGATAAAAATGACGACAAGTTGACTGTTGTTGCATTGCGCGAAATCGCAAGTGGCAAATTAGATGTTGATGCAGTACGTCACGAATTTGTACAGTCTTACAAGGATGCACCTGTTGCTGAATTGGGCGAAGAATCATTGGAAATTGGCAGCGAAGATCCATTGTTGCGTGAAATTGATGCAGAGTTAGAAGCATCACTATCATCTGATGAAATTCCAATGGAATCTGCCGAAGAAGCTGTTGAAGAAGCAGAAGAAACCGCAGACGAAGAATAAACAACGGATACGGAGACGTCGCATAGTTGGTCTAGTGCGCCACATTGGAAATGTGGTATACGGGCAACCGTATCAAGGGTTCGAATCCCTTCGTCTCCGCCAGAATAAATAAAAATGCCCCGTTGTGGGCATTTTATTTTTGTGTTGGTGTTGTAGTGTGAACAAAGCGTTCGCAATCTGTGGTTGTCAAATTGTTCTCTTTGTGTTTATTGTTCCTTGACCCAATCAAAAAGTTTGATATCCGTTTTGTTTTTTTACTTCGTAATCTTAGATGATCATAAATAACAAAAGGCCATAATAATGGTAGCAATATAACTATCAACCATCCTAATAATACATACTTTTTGTGTATAAACATAATATACCTATGATCTAACAAGCAATATAGCATATACTAATTAAAGTGTCATCTATTATTTGAGCATAAATAGATAAACTTATAACAAAAGCTGTAAAATTGGAATTTGTATGTAGGAAA
Organism: Candidatus Enterousia sp.; assembly: GCA_045634405.1. Classification (GTDB taxonomy): domain Bacteria; phylum Pseudomonadota; class Alphaproteobacteria; order Rs-D84; family Rs-D84; genus Enterousia. The sequence goes on along the minus strand of JAZRAD010000027.1, from coordinate 6,703 downwards.
TCGTACTGTGTACATACTCAGCCAGAATAAATAAAAATGCCCCGAATGGGGTATTTTTATTTTCATCTTGCTTTTTATAGAAAGCTGTTTAGAATAATATACTGTTTTCCCAAAGGATTTTACAATGTCTGTCCAACGTTATGTTGCTGGAATTGATTTTGGCACGACTAATTCTGCTGTGGCAATTTCTGATGGCGGTGTGCCACGTATGGTTGAAATAGAATATGGCAAAGACACAATCCCAACAGCAATGTTTTTTCCTGATAAATCCAGTAATATATATTACGGCCGTGACGCCCAGAATCAGTATACAAATGGCGACGGTGCAGGACGATTTATGCGCAGTATGAAGCGGTTATTGGGTACGCAAATAATGCGTGGTGGGACTGTTATAAACGGTAAAATGACAGACTTTGAAACAATAATTGAATATTTTATAAGACATTTAAAAGAAAAATTAGATATAGCTGCAGGTTGTCCAATAGAACATGTTGTTATGGGGCGACCTGTACATTTCCGTGATAATGATCCATCAGGCGACGTCCAGGCCCAGGCAGAACTGGAAAAGATTGCGCGTTCAGTTGGTTTTAAACATGTTGCGTTTCAGTACGAACCGATTGCAGCGGCCTTTGCACACGAACAAAATTTATCTTCAGAAAAGTTAGCTTTTGTTGTTGATATTGGTGGTGGAACATCTGACTTTACAGTTATCAGATTGTCGCCAACCCGTAAACTAAAACTGGACAGAAGTGATGATGTCTTGGCGAATACAGGCGTTCGTATTGGCGGTAATGATTTTGACAAGGATGTGTCGCTAAAATCTTTTATGCCATGCTTTGGTCTGGGAAGTGAATATCGTTCAGGCGACAAGAATATAAAAATACCATTATCACCGTATATAAGCCTTTCAACATGGTCGTCTGTGAACGAAGTTTATAATTACAAGACTTTGAATATGGTGCGTGGTTATACTGTTTGGGGTTTAGAACCTGAAAAAACAAATCGTCTGTATGAGGTTATAGAAAATCGTCTGGGACATAAAAATCTGGACTATGTTGAAAACGCAAAGATTGCATTATCATCGCAAGACAAATATGATGTTGCATTAGATTTTTTATCAGACAGCCCAATAATAGAAATAAATCGTGATGGTTTTGAAGAATCTATTAAATCAGATATGGTAAAAATAGAAAAATCTGTCCAAGAATGTATCGCAAATGCAGGAATAAAAAACACTGATATAGAATTAGTTATTTTAACAGGAGGTTCAACAGAAATTCCGTATATTTGTCGTGTTATGCAGTCGTATTTTCCGAATGCTGAATTATCATCTGCGAACAGAATGGCCAGTGTTGGCCTGGGATTGGCATATGACGCCATCCGTCGGTTTATCGAACCGAAATATGCAAAATAAAAAGACCTCTTACGGGGTATTTTTTTTATATTATTTAAATGTCATTACTCAACAGGGTGATATAAAAATTCTAAATCATATAATAATTGTTTTTTGCTTGCCCAGACAGAGTGATTTTTTCTATACTGGAATCAACAGGAAAGGGAAAAACATGCTTAAATACATAAAAAGTCTCAGATTTTTGCGGTTTTTTAGAGGCTCTGTATTGGTTGCCTGTTTTACACAATTTCACACACATCATGGATAAACAAAGGAAAATAAAATGAGAATGTTAAAAAACACACAAAAATTATTATTCTGTCTGGCACTTGTTGCATTATTCCCATCTGCATCGTTTGGCGATGCTGTAAAGTGTGTTGCAATGGGCACAAGCTCCAGTTGTACACACACACCTGCAACAGAATATCAGACAGACTGGGGTTCTGAATGTAGTGGCGTAACAGTTCGTGGTGTATCAATGTGTGGTAATTATGAAAGTGTATCTAGTTCGTCGGCTGGATCGGTTGTTGATACTGTATGGCGTAATTATAACGCGTCTGACAATCGTGCGTGTCTGTGCAAGATTGTTCAGCCTGTGGCATCGCGTTGGGTATATGCAGAAACATATTATGATGAAAATGGCGATTCGGGCGCATCGCGTTGCAGCCGTTATTGTGCATTATCATGTGCAGGTAAAATCGCAGACGTAGCCAACAATCAAAAATTCCACGATAATATTTTGGGTGTGCTGTACGAATAAAGATATTAAAAACATAAAAAACACATAGCAGGGGCGGAAACCAAGGGAAGATAATATGAGAATGTTAAAATTATTGCAAAGAATGCTGTTTTGTGTGGCGATTGTCGCCGTGTTTCCGTCTGCGTCGTTGGGTGCTGTTACAACGTGCCCATCTGGTTACACAACAATTAACGAAAGCGATGCTGTTTATGTGTCAAATACGGGTTCTTGTTCTGCGGGGGATACACAGTTGGGTGGCGATATGGAATTAAAGAATTGCTATACGTCACAAAATGCGCCAATGTGTACATATTATGCCGAAAACTATACAGCGGTATATAACTGTAATGGTGGTTCTGGCGATACATCTGAATCTGTAACATACGGTAACACATTTACGCCCAAGACCAACGTTTGTACACGTTCTGGTTATGAATTTGATGGCTGGACAATTGATGGCACGACTGTTGCGTCTTCATTTACATGGTCTTATTTATCTGATAAAACCCTGACCGCACGGTGGAAGCAGGTATCATGCGATGATGGCAAAATGTTGGTTGATGGGGAATGTATCGATGCTGAATTCACAATCACAACCACAGAAATGGCGGCGGGTTCGACATTTAGTTTTGAGATCACTGCTGCTGGTACATTTTATGTTGACTGGGGCGATGGTTCGGAAGTTTTAAAAATTAACAAAAGTACGGGGTATCGTAGTTATTCGCATGTTTATGAAAATGGCGGTGTTTATACAATTAAAATGTCTGGCCAAGCAACAGGATATTATTTTGGGTCATACTATCCAGCAGCAGTTAGTTTTGAAAATAACTTGTATGTGGCAGAATTGGGTGGTGATCTTAGTGCAATATTTGGTCGTGGTATAAGTTATACGTATGGTTATACATTCTATGGGTGCAAAAATTTGATCAAAATTTCTGAAAAACTTTTTAATAGCATAGAATATGATGTGGATTCCATGTTCGTTGGGACTTTTTCTGGTTGTACTGGATTAACTGAAATCCCAGAAACTTTATTTAGCAAGGCATCCGGTAATGTTATGTTGTTCACTGGTACTTTTTCTGGATGTACAGGTTTGACGAAAATTCCAGAAAATTTATTTAGTACAATTAAATATAGTGGTGGAACACAGCAGTTCAGTGGGACTTTTTCTGGTTGTACCGGATTGACCGAAATTCCTGAAAATTTGTTTGGTAGCATTCAAAATGGTGGCTCTCAGTGGATGTTCAGCGGTACATTCCGTGGCTGTACATCATTAAAAACAATTCCAGGGAAGCTATTTAGTAAAATTACGGCTGCCGAACTTATATTTCAATCTACGTTTGAGGGGTGTACGTCATTAGAAATAATCCCTGAAAACTTGTTTAGTGGTATAACAGGTGAGTATGGTGCGTTTGAAAACACCTTTGCTAATTGTACGTCCTTGACCTCCATCCCAGAAAAGCTGTTCAGCAGTGTAAGTGGCAGTGCAGATTATATGTTTAACTCTACATTCAATGGCTGTAATAGTTTGCGTGGCTATATCCCAGCAAACACATTCCCAAGTTCGGATGTTTTAAGTGTGTCAACAATGTCTGACACTTTCGCCAATACAACATTGGATGAAGTCTGTCCATCTGGCACATATCAATATATCACAGGCTTTGAATCCGCATGGTCTGGCAAGGTATCGTGCGCGCCATGTCCAAATGGTGTGTGTTATACCGCAACACAGTGCAGTGGTGATGCCGGTGTTGGTGAAAAACGTTGCTATTATGATGCAACGACAAATGATTACACTAAATGTGATGATACATGTGTTTATACATCTTGTAACGATGGTTATATTATGACAAATGGTGCGTGTGTAAAGTTTGAACCTGAATTCACAATCACAACCACATCAAACACATCTTCGTTCAGTTTCCAGATTTCTGCGGCCGGTAATTACACAATCAGCTGGGGTGATGGAAATGTTGAACAGATATCAAAGTCTAATGTAACATTGGCGACATACTCGCATAATTATAACACTGCGGGTAAATATGAAATTAATATCTCTGGTCAGGCAACAGGGTATAATACAGATGTTAATACGCCATCTGTATCATTCAGCCAAAATAAAAACATTGCTAAAATCAGTGGCAGTTTGGGCGCGATATTTGGCACATTGTCCAATGGCGACAACCCACGATTCAAAGAATCATTCTATGCCTGTACAAATATGTCTGGCCCAATCCCAGCAGACTTGTTCGCAGGTATAACAGGCAATCCAACAAAACGTATGTTTATGGGGCTGTTCAGTGACTGTTCGTCACTGTCTGGCGAAATCCCAGCGGATTTGTTCAGTGGCTTGACAGGTGCTGTAACAGAAAATATGTTCCGCCAAACGTTCTTTAGATGTACCAAGTTGACTGGCGGAATTCCATCGGGCTTGTTCCGTGTAACTGGCGCCCCACAGATGTATATGTTCTATCAAACATTCCGTGGTTGTACGGGGCTGACCGGTACAATTGGCGATGGTTTGTTTGCAGGTATCAAGGGCGCCCCAGCCGAGGCAATGTTCCAAGATACATTCTCGCAAATATTGCCGGGTAATGGCGGAACAGATATGAACTTGACTGGTTCAATCCCCGCAAACTTGTTTGCCGGCATCAGTGGTGCGCCTGCATACAGAATGTTCTATAATACATTCTATGGGTGCAGTAAATTATCCGGTACAATCCCAGGCGATTTGTTCAAGGGAATCAAAGGACAACTTAATGGCACCCAGGCTTTCCAATACACATTTGAAAAATGTGCGAAATTGACTGGTTATATCCCAGCAGAATTGTTCGCAGGTGTTACATATTCTGGTACATACCCAACGGGCGGTTGTGGTGATATGTGCGATATATTCAATGCTGCCACAGGTTTGGCAACCAGCTGTACACCATATGGTTTAACAGAATACAAGACTGTCTTTAAACCAGATTGGGATAATCGTGTGTCTTGCTTTAATCCAGAATTTTCAATTACAACAATAAATATGCCAGCAAATACAGCGTATAAATTTACACTGGGTGCTGCTGGTAATTATATGATTGACTGGGGTGACGGCAGTGCAATACAAACAATAAACAAAACAGATACCAGTGTTTTACTTGTTTCGCATACTTATGCCAGTGCAGGTGTACGTACAATTAGTATATCTGGTCAGGCAACAGGTTATTATACCGCAGATGATGGCAGACGTGCAGCCGTTGGTTTCTCTTGGGGCGATAATGTTAATGCGACTGCAAATCATTACACTGCTAAAATCAGTGGCAGCCTGGGCGCGATATTTGGCACATTACCTGACGGAACCCAGCCACGATTTAATTATACTTTCTATCAAAGTCCAAATCTGACAGGTACAATACCAGAAAACTTGTTCTCTGGAATCCAAGGTCAACCAATATCATATATGTTTGACGGTACGTTCTTTAAAACAGGTTTAACAGGTCAAATCCCAGGTGGCTTGTTCAAAGATATTGTCGGTAAACCAGTAACATTCTTGTTCACCAGTACGTTTAGTGACAACTATAATCTGGTCAGTACAATCCCATCAGAATTGTTTAGTGGAATCCAAGGCGCACCAGCACCATTGATGTTCTATCAGACATTCTATAAGAACTCTAAAATGAATGGCGAAATCCCAGCTGACTTGTTTGCCAAGATAAAAGGTGCACCAGCAAAACAAATGTTCCGTCAGACATTTGCTGGATGTTCTGGATTGACTGGTTCAATTCCAGCAGATTTGTTCAGCGGAATTGAAGGTGCACCTGCACAAGAAATGTTTAATCAGACATTCTCTGGCTGTACGGGGTTGACAGGTCAAATTCCACCAAAACTGTTCTGGGGCATTACAGGAATACCTGCCAGCAATATGTATTACGGTACATTCCAAAGTTGTACAGGGCTAACAGGCAACGTTCCTGTAGAATTGTTTGGCAGAATTAATAACATAGATTATCAATCTGGCCCAATGAGCAATGTATTCTATGGTTCTGGCATAAAAACAACGTGTCCAGATGGTATGATACAGTATCATACGGGCTTTGACATAGATTTCTCAGACAGAAAAGCATGTTGGAAGCCTGATATTATAATCACAACCACAGAATTGCCCGCGGGTGCTGTATTTAGATTCAGTGTTTCTGCAATGGCAGACTATACCATCGATTGGGGCGATGGCACCAGGGTAGAGGCGTTAAGCAAGAACACAACGTATTACGAGAATTTGTCGCATAAATACGACAAGGCTGGTACATACACAATTGGTTTGATGGCAAATAATGTTACTGGTTATGCGAATCCTAATATCGGTGAACAGTATTCTGCAATCAGTTTTTCTGCCAAGGCTGTAACATCAAATACCGCGTGTTCGTATATCAAGGGAATCAAGGGTGGATTGGGCGCAATGTTCCCAACATTGTCAGACGGTTCACAACCAAGTTTAAGGGCGGTTTTCCAAAACTGTAATGAACTGGAAGGTGCGATTCCATCTGACTTGTTCAAGGGCGTATCTGGCCAGCCTGTAAAATATATGTTCC
>JAZRAD010000026.1:0-3368 GCA_045634405.1 Candidatus Enterousia sp. | reverse complement strand
TGATGTTTCTCATATTGTAATTATGGGAACAGGCGAACCGTTACAAAACACAGAAAATGTTATCAACTTTATCGAACGCGCAAATTCACAAATGGGAATTGGCTGGCGCAGAATTACTGTATCAACATGTGGTATTGTTCCCGGGATTGACAGGTTGATAGAGTGGGGCAGACCAATAAACTTGGCCATATCACTGCATGCACCAACAGATGAATTACGCAGTCAAATTATGCCAATAAATAACAAATATAAAATAAATGACGTTATGGATGCGGCGTGGCGTTTCACAGACCTGCATAATCGTCAGTTGATGATTGAGTATATTCTGCTGGGGCGGCGTGATGAAAATGGCGATGTTGTTTTGTATAACGCAACACCTGAATATGCAGACAAATTATCTGAAATTTTGCAAGGTAAAAACTGTATGGTAAATCTGATACCGTGGAATGCGGTTGATGAACGTGATTTTGCGTCGCCTTCGGGAAATGCTGTACACAGATTCCAAGATACGCTTATTAAAAATGGAATTCATACGCGTATCAGACGCGAACGCGGAACAGATATTGGGTCTGCGTGTGGTCAATTGCGCTTGAATAATAAAAAAGGCATAAAATGAATTTAAAATATATTACATGTTCTGACCCACGCGAATCTTTGCAAATCAGCGATTTAATAGAACTGACAAAAATATCGCCAAAGGTTGAAATCGGTATGCAATCACATCCAAGTGCGATGATGAATGGTCTGGACAGAAATATCTGGTTTAATCAATTTCTTGATTGGGCAGGCAAACAAAAAACACCTGTAAATATTGCAATTCATGTAAATTATCAATGGTGCGATAAAATGTGCAGCGGAATAATACCAAATGAAATTGCCAAATGGATGCAGTTACGCAATGTTCATACTGACGCGCCTGTTATCAAAAGATGGCAGTTAAATATCGGTGATGGAACAAGCAACTTTGACGCAGAAAAAATCGCGCGTTTAATAGAAATGTTCCCAGACAATGATTTTCTGTTTCCTTTTAACCCATATGTTCAATCCAAGATTTCTGCATTATATAAAACAAACGCACAGTTTTCTTTGATGTATGATTCTTCGTACGGTTATGGCATTTGCCCAGACAGATGGAATCCACCAGTATATAACGACAGAAACATGGGATACGCAGGTGGGCTATCACCAGAAAATGTGGCGCAGAATTTGGAAAAAATATCACAGGTTGTTCCAAAAGACTATACAACATGGATTGATGCAGAAGGTAAATTGATGATGCCAAATTCACGCACGTGGGACATGAACAGGGTTACAAACTATGTCAAAAACGCACTTGCGTGGGAAGCAAATCAGAAAACAAAATAAATCCGGTTTTTACCGGATTTTTAATTGAAAATATGAATTTATTTTTGTATCTTAAAACCACGTAACCTAAGGGAAAAATTATGACAGATACAAAGTTGAGTTTTGAAGAAGCATACAAACAATTGATGGAACTGGTCAAGAAAATGGAATCTGGTGAATTACCACTGGCTGATTCTGTTATGGCATATGAACAAGGTATTAAATTAAAGGCATACTGCGAACAATTATTAAAAGAAGCAGAATTGAAAATCGAAACACTGAAAGTAAGCGAATAATTATCTTTAACTAAACGGATTTGTCGTGGCGGAAAAAAGTAAACTGACCCCTGTTATGCAACAGTATGTTGATATGAAGGCGGAAAACCCAGATGCACTGTTGATGTTCAGACTGGGGGATTTTTACGAATCTTTCTTTGAAGATGCAAAAACAATCAGTGCCACATTAGGGCTGGTTTTAACTGCACGTGGAACAGACGGCGATGGAAACAGTATTCCAATGTGTGGTATTCCATGGCATGCAGCTGATAATTATTTTGGCCGTTTGGTTCGCAGCGGATACAAGGTCGCACTGGTTGAACAAATGGAAACACCTGCCCAGGCCAAAGAACGTGGACATAAATTTATTGACCGTCAGGTTGTACGTGTTTTAACACCTGGTACATTGACAGATGATAATTTGCTGACCCCGAAAAATTCTAATTTTCTGATTGCAATTACGCCAATTGGTGGTGGCAAATATGATATTGCAGGTTGTGATATTTCAACAGGTGAATTCTTTGTCGGAAATACAAACGATGTGTTTGACGATTTAACACGCATAAACCCAGCCGAAGTTATTTTCCCATTCGGTAACGCCGAAGAAAAAAATATCAAAAAAATTCGTGATGCTTTCAAATCTACACCTGTGTATGAAAAACTGTATCATCGCAGCGATATTGATACTGTTGTATCGCGTGTGTTTGGCTGTGCCGTAAACGCAGGCGAAGTTGCAAAAAATTCTGACAGTGCAATTTGTTTATTGGCGGGTTATTTATTTAATACACAACGTGGGGCGGCAATTACATTTCGCGCGCCATATACATTTAAATCTGGCAAACAATTATTGATTGATTCATCTACTTGGAAAAGTCTGGAAATTGATGCGCCTATACACGATGGTGGTGCATGTTTGATTGACGTGTTAGATGAAACACATACTGCGGCAGGCGCACGAAAAATGCGCGCGTATCTGCGTTCGTTGTCCAGTGATATAAAAGAAATTATGTTGCGCCAACAGCATATTTCACACTTTGCATTAAACCCAGATATTCGCGCAACAATGGAAAATATTTTATCATCTGTCCCAGACGTTGGGCGCGCGATATCAAGATTGATGTCTGGACGTGGCGCACCACGTGATTTGCGTAATGTTGCAGAATTCTTGTATATTTTACCACGTGCACAAATGATGGCGTCACGACTGGATGCTGGATTTGAACCATTGTTTAATAACATAAACACGCACAGTGAAATTGCATTAAAATTAAATCGTGCATTGGCTGATGAACTGCCCAGTTTTTTCCGTGACGGAAATGTTATTCGCGATGGATTTGATATCGCACTGGATAATATGCGGTCACTATCACACGGCGGTCGTGAAACAATCGCTGCATTACAGGCAGAATATATTTCACAAACAGGAATCAATACATTAAAAATAAAATACAATAATATTCTGGGATATTTTATAGAAGTACCTGCCGCACGTGCCGAACCAATGATGGCCGCAAATTCTGGATTTATTCACCGTCAAACAATGGCGGGTAATCTGCGTTTTACAACAGAACGACTGATTGAACTGGACAATAATATTCGCAGTGCCGCTGAAAAAGCCGCGGGTATTGAATCAGAAATCATAAATGAATTTATTGAAACAATTCGCAACGTGGCAGATGACCTGCTGGCCACTGCTGATTTATTGGCAGACGCAGATGTCTGGTGCGCATTGACCGCGGTTAGTGATAA
>JAZRAD010000025.1:0-10704 GCA_045634405.1 Candidatus Enterousia sp. | reverse complement strand
CCACTGCGGTGGGAAATAATTACACCATAATTTGCATTTTGTGCCATTTTTATAGCAGCCAATGTTTCTGTCAATGAACCAATCTGGTTTACTTTTATCAAAATAGCATTTGCAACGCCGTTTTCAATTCCACGTTCCAAGCGTTTTGGGTTTGTGACAAACAAGTCGTCGCCAACCAATTGACATTTGCTGCCGATGGTTTCTGTCAGTTTTTTCCAACCGTTCCAGTCTTCTTCAGCCAATGCATCCTCGATAGATATAATTGGATATTCACTTATCAATTGTTCATAGAAAGCAATCATTTCATCTGATGACAGTTGTTTGCCTTCAAAGTGATAAACACCGTCTTTATAGAATTCAGAAGAAGCAACGTCCAGACCAATTGAAATTTGTTCGCCTGGGATATATCCTGCGGCTTTGATTGCAGCGATAATTGTGTCCAGGGCTGTTTTGCAATTGTCAAAGTTTGGTGCAAAACCACCTTCGTCGCCGACGTTTGTTGAGTTGCCGCCTTTCTTTAATATGGACTTCAGGTTGTGGAACACTTCGCTGCCCATACGGATTGCTTCTACTTCGGATGTTGCACCATTTGGAATAATCATAAATTCTTGGGCATCCAGTCCATTGTCTGCGTGTGCGCCACCGTTGATAATATTCATCATTGGGCGTGGTAAAACACATGGATTTTCATTTCCATATACATTTGCAATGTATTTATATAATGGAATATGTTGTGCGTTTGCTGCAGCGTGTGCTAATGCCATTGATACGGCCAAAATCGCGTTTGCTCCCAATTTATCTTTGTTTGGTGTGCCGTCTAATTCTAGCATTTTATTATCTAATTCCGTTTGTTGTGATGCGTCCATACCAATCAATGCTGGTGCGATAATTTCATTTACATTACGCACTGCTGTCAATACGCCTTTGCCCATGTACGAGTTGCCGCCATCACGCAATTCTAGTGCTTCAAAAGTACCTGTTGATGCCCCTGATGGTACTGCAGCACGACCGAAACTGCCGTCAGATAATACGATGTCACATTCAATTGTTGGATTACCACGGCTGTCCATAATTTGTCTTGCGTGTATTTTTTTTATTTCAAACATACTTTTTTCTCCCTTTCGTACTATTTTTATTCAATTTCATCTTGCCTTGCCAAGACAAAATGTGCCATAATTGTTATCATAAATACGATTGGAAGAAAATAAAAAAATGTTTAAAAAGCTAATTTCTTTGATTTGCTGCCTGTTGCCGGTGGGTGCGGGTGCTGTGGTTGAGTCATTTTCAAGTGAGGATGATGTTTATACAACATCGAGTGCATGGCAAGATGCTATGCGTGATAACGAAACGATTCGTATAAATAAGGCAAATGGCATAGATGACGTTTGGGTAAATGCAACTGATTTTGGTCTGGTGTTTTCAAATGGTATGTATGTCGGTCAGGCGGATGTTGTAAATGAGGATTTAGAACAACAAACTGATGCGTTGTATATAATGAGTGGTGCAAATACTGCAAAAGATTTTTCTGTTTCTACAATCAAAGATGTGTCAATTGGTACTGTGTTGGGTGTTTTGGATGGTTGGACACTGAATGTTAATGGGGTAAAAGATACAGACGGTAGTTTACGTGGTCAGTTGTTAATAGGTACAGAATCCGAAGCGGCATATATTAATGTCGAATCTGGGGCAGCGTTGAATGTTATAAACTTGCAATCTGTTAAAATGAATGGGGGTATGAATATTGATGGTACGGCTAATATGGTCGCTGGTACTGTTGATGCAGATGTTATAAATGTAAATTCTGGTGGTGTTGCAACAATTGAAACGATTGATGGAGATTTGACATTTGGATCATTGGTTTCTGATGTTGATAGTGTTACTACTATTAATAGTAGTGCTAATATTTCTGCTGGTATGATGCAGAACGGACATGATGCCGGCGATATGAAAATAACCTCTGTTGGTAATGTCACAATTGCCGGTAATCTTGAGAACTCGGGTAGTTTGTTAAGTGTTGTGGCGACAGATGTTCTTGTTCAAGGGGCTGTAAAGAACGATAGTCTGGGATCTAATCTTAGTGTTGTTTCAAGGAATTTAACTATAAATGGCGATGGTGATACTGTTTCGTTGTTTAATCGTGGTAATTTTGAAGCAACGGTTGATAACGAAACGACTTTTGTTAAAGGTTTTTTGATTGATGGTGGGGCGGGTAGTACTTTTTCGTTAAAAACAGGTACTGTTGATTTGGGTACTACGACGGATTTACTTAGTTCGTTGAAATCTTTCAATTTAGAAGTTACTTCTGGTGCTTTAAGTGTGGGTGCAATTGAGAACTCTGGGCAGAACATGACGTTGGATATTGCTCTGGGCTTGACTGCGGATTATGTGTCTGCGGTGTCAGGTGTTCTTGAGGTTGACTCTGCGCAGGTTACCCTTGGGGATGATGTTACAAAGACAGCACTTGATGTGTCTAGTGGTGCTGTATTAAGTATAGATGCATCGACTGGCTTGAATGTTGTTGGTGCAATATCTAATCGTGGAACAGCGACGTTGAATGCTCAAAATGTCGAACTTGCTGCTGTGTCAAATATGGGGGCAGATTCCAGTTTAAATATAGGTTCCTCGACTAGTTCGTTGGGTGTTGTGAAAATTGGCGGTAATTTGGGTAATGATGCTGGTTCTGTCACAGTACATGCCAAGGATATTGAAATAGCAGGCCAATTGTCTGTTTCAAATGCTGGGACAACAAATATAATTGGTTCTGACTCTGGCAGTGATTCTATGATTATTCATGGAATTAATGTTGATAATTCCACGTTGGGCTTGACTGTATTATCAAGAAATCTTGATGTTATTGGTGATATGTCTGTTAAAAACGCAGGTGTTGTAAATTTAGATTCTTCTGTTGCAAGTGTTGATGTCGCAGGTGATTTTTCTTTGAACGGTAATTTGAATATTGGCGCCAATATTTTTGCATTGTCTGCAAATAGTGTAAATATAACAGGAAACTGGAATTTTGCAGAATCTGATAAAACGGTACAGCTTGTTTCTGATGATATTGATATATCTGGCAATGTTTTTGTCGCAGATTCCAGCAAGTTGATATTTGGTGATGTTGATACAGTTAGTGGTTCTGAGCTAGATATTGCTGGTACTGTTGGTGGTGATAATTCTACGGGAATGATTACCATCTTTTCTGATGTTGTGTCAGTTGGTGCAATAAATCATGCGGGTTTGATGCGCTTGTATGGTGATGGCATTGTTGCAAAAACGGGCAGTATAAACATAGGTGGCATAGTCAGATTTGATAGCTCGCTGACAAATTATTCAGGGCTGTCTTTGATGGGGGATTCATTTACATTACAGACAGATGGTAAAGATGCGGGTATTGCAACAGGTGATGTGCAGGTTGCTGCAAACAAAATCTTGTCGATGAAATCTGTCGCTGGTATTACAAGTATGAATGTTTCTAATTATGGCAACTTGTCTGTCTATGCAGGTAATGTTAGCGTTAATAATATCAAGAATTATAATCAACTGAATTTTAATTCTGGCAGTATCAAGACAGCAAATGTTGATAATTATGCAGGTGGAAATATTGAATTATTTGCAAATTCGTCGGTTGAAACTGCTGCTGTAACTAATTTTGGGTTGTTGACAATTTTAAATAAAGATGGGGTTTCTGCCGTTAATAATGTTAAATTTACTGGTGATATTTTAAACCAATCTGGTGGAACAATTGATGTAATATTTAATCAGTTAAGCGCACAAAATATTAATGTAATGGGTGGCAACATCGATTTAAATGCTGTTGGAAGCGGTAATTTGAGTGTTGCTGCTGCAGATGTGACTGTGAATGGTGATTTTGTTCAAGGGGCGCAAAGCGGCGCTTTGAACCTGTTGGGGGTAAAGCAATTTACTGCACAGAATCTTAGTGTGTCTGGTAATTTTGATGCTGTTGCTGGTAACACACAGTATTATTTGTCGGATTCAGATATTAAGGGTGCTTTGTCTGTTTCTGAAAATGCAACTGTAAAATATGATGCTTCTGGTGTATTTGCATCATTGGATATTGTAAATAGCGGTTCTGCTGATATTAGTGCAAAGGGTGGTGTTGTTGTTAAGAATAAAATATTGAATACGGGTGGGGTATTGTCTATAAATTCTGACAATAATTATATCTCTGCCAATAGTGTTGATGTATCAAAAGGCTATGTGTCAGCGACAGGTGAAGGGTTTAACGTTAATAATGCCTTTGTTGTAAATGGTGTTTTAGGGCAGGGTGCTTCATCTGCAATGATGAATATCTTATCTGATTCTTATACAATAAACACGGGTATATTTAATGTTGGCGGTATAAGTCAAAGTGGTAAGTTGAATATAAATTCCAGTGATATAACTGTATCTGGTAATATTGTCGCTAGTGATTTAACGATTTCTGCAAATCCTGCGATAAATAGGATAAGTATTTTTGTCGATGGCAGTGTTTCTGGTGGTGTTGATTTCATCGGTTTGGAAAAAATGCAGATTACGGGCGACTATATTTTTGATAATAACAGTTCTTTGTTGGCTGCGATTTTGCCGTATGCAAGTGGCACTGGTGCGAATACAACAGATGTGAATTATTGGGCAACGGTTAGCCCAAGCGTTGGTGTAGAATTTGGGCAGGTTGTTAATGCGCCAGATGCAAATCCGTTGATTGCGGTGGGTGGAAAGTTTTCTTCTGATTTAACCTTTGGGGATTTTGTTACAGCAGACGGAAGTTCTTTGGATAATGCGCAAATTGGTATCAAGATATTTGATATGATTGATAATGGAACGGCTATTTGGTTGTTACATGCAGACGGTGGTGTTTATGATGTTTCAGATAAAATTACAAATATAAATGTAAAGTTCTGTAACGAAGATGCTTCTGTATGTTTTGCTTATTTAAATGATTTGGATCCTGAATCAGATGGTGTGCCTGCATATATTTCTGTACGTGATACAGATGGTGATGATACATCGGACAGTTTGTATATTGTTTTTGATGACAATTTAATTAATGTATCGGCGCTGTTCCCGATTCAGCCAATTGTTGCAGATGTGCCAATGCACAAAGATTATGAATATTTTGCGGCTGGTGCGATTGATTCTGTGATTGCAGGTCGTTTACAGGCGAATAAGTTCTATAATGAAACGCCATTGGAAGTTTTGAATGTTTTGTTCCAAGGAACCAATATGGAACTGACGATGAAAGAATTGTATAATCGTATGGCTGATTATGTTATTAACGAAAATGGTTCAATATTATCCAGTTTCATTCGTTTGTTCGAAGGTACAGATGGTGAACAAGCTGCAGGTATGATGGCATTGAATGAACATACAACATTCCGTTCATTCGAAGATCGTATGGTTGATGAATTTATCTGGAACCGCAATCGTCGCTTGGATAAAGCATGGATGGATGTTGATTATGGTATGTTCTATCAGAATACATTAAGTGGTAATCATACAGATGGAAATCGTTTTGCGATATCTGGTGGTTTTGACTGGCAAGAATCAGATACATTGATTTTGGGATTGACCGGTCATATATCGCACAGTGCGTCTTCGGTTGGCGATGTATTTGATTTAAGTTATGCATCTGTTTCACAAATGGGACACCTTGACACAAATGTCACAGATACAAATTTGGGCTTTGGTGGTTATTTGATGAAGACTTTGGGTGACAAGGCGCGTTTGTATGGCAATGCGTTTGTTGATGCGCACTTGTTTGATGTGGAACGTAATCAGACATTCGTTGATACAATTGATGGTGATGGCACTGCGTTTAGTTTGATTTCTGAATTTGGTCTGTTGCATGATATCTTGAATCAATATATTGTTGGTAATGTTTATGCACGTGTTGGATATAATTTTGGTCTAAATATTTCATCGGATGCGGCAGGCAGTGAATTTATGAAATATAAACAAGACGGTTACTTTATGTTGACACCAGGCTATTCGTTGACCGCGCAAAAGCGTATATATCCAACTGCATGGTTGCAAATTCGCCCATACGCAACAATTGGTATTGAATATGATGTACTGGGTATGAAAGACAGTATTGAATACAAATTTGCAGGTGCGACAAATTATTCGCCATATGATATAAATGTTGAACCATTGTGGGCAAATATCGGTGGTGGATTTGAAATGTTATCTGCAAATGGACTGCAATTTGGATTGGATTATCGCTATCAGTACAATCAAGAAATGCAGTTACACAACATAAGATTTACTGGAATGTACAGATTCTAATAATTTGTTGGGGATAATTTGTTAAGATATATTGCAAAAATTTTATTTATTGTGCTTATTGCATGCCCAAATGCATTGTATGCATATGCATTGTGTAGAGACTGTTCGTCTTATGCTGGTGGCTGTACTGCGTATAACGGCAGTTCTGGTAGCTCCTGCGAGGGATATTCTCCCTCCACTCATTATTATTGTTTTGAAAAAGATCAGCAGTGGGTAAATTATCGAACTAGGCCGACTTTAATTGGTTGCCAGAGCGTTCAACAGGTATTGAAATGTCACGGCAACAATCATTGGGAGTGTGGTTGCTCGTCACCTTGGGTGGTTTATGATGATTGTCAGTCTGTTTGTTATGGTTATTATTCTGAAACTGACTCAAATGGTATTAGAGTTGCAAAACAAGCTAAATATACTGTGGGGCCAAGCGCTATATATAATATTTATCCTCCATCAAGTTGTTATGATCGCGATTTCAAGTATACTTGTAATGCTGCTAATGGATACTATGCACCGCCCGGCATAACTGTCAGGTGTCAAGTAGATATTTCTACTGTTGTTAGATATCCATCGGAGTTGAAGTTTACGGATTGTGAGGGTTGTGAATACTGCGATAAAACGGCAGAAGGTTTTAGAAATGTTGGTGCAGGATATGAGCAAGGTAGGTTATACGTGTTCACGTATAATGGTTCACAATATGTTTGTGAGCCAACAGGAACACCAACAGGTAACTGGCGGTGCGCGGCGGGGTATTATAAAAGTGCCGATAAAACTGTGGCTGATTCAACAAAAGAGGCGAATATTGTATGCGAACCATGTCCTACTGGAACATATAACGCCAATGCCGGTGGTAATGATATAAGTGCATGTACCGAATGTGATCCTGGTCACACTACATTTAGTGAATCTGGTGGTGTTTTATCTTATTTAACGGGTCGAAGTAGCAAAGATGACTGTGATCCATGTCCCGTTGGTTATTTTGAAAATGGTAAAAAATGCAAAAAGTGTTCCGAAGAGTCAGGATATAAATATCAAAATGAGGCTGGGCAAACAACATGTAAAGACTGTCCTGATGCTTTTATAATAGACAAATCGGTTTTAACAACAAAAAAAACACAATGCTATATAGACCCAAATATAAAACTGACGGACAGTTTGGGGACGATTGATTTAAAAGATGAAATAGGCAGTGTGAAACTATATTACGTAGGACCATAAAAAACTTGACTTTTTTGTCAATTTAGTGTAACATATGTGTTATCAAGACAGCGTCGTTCGACGACTGAAATCTCCAACAAAGGAAAATTTTATGCATATTAATGAATTAAAGGCTAAATCGCCACAGCAATTGCTGAAAATGGCAGAAGATATGGGTATTGAAAATCCATCACAATTAAACGTGCAACAATTGCGTTTCGCGGTTATGCGCGTGTTTGCAGCTGATAAAAAGGTTGTATTGATTGGTGATGGTGTTTTAGAACGTATGCAAGATGGTTTCGGATTCTTGCGTGCACCAGAATCTAATTATCTGGCAGGACCTGATGATTTGTACGTTTCTCCAAACCTGATTAAAAAGTATGGTTTGAAAACAGGTGACTATATCGAAGGGCAAATTCAGGCGCCACAAAATGAATCTGAACGCTATTTCGCGCTGGAAACAATTGAACGCGTAAATGGCGATAACCCAGAAAAATTAAAACATCGTGTTTCGTTTGACGATATGACTCCATTGTATCCTGATGAAATGTTAAAAATGGAGGTTGCCGACGATAAAGATAAAGGACGCAATCTGTCTGCACGTGTTATCGATTTGATTTCCCCAACTGGTAAAGGACAGCGTTCGTTGATTGTTGCACCACCACGTACTGGTAAAACGGTTATGTTGCAGAATATCGCGCACAGTATCGCAACAAATTACCCAGATGTTAAACTGATTGTTCTGTTGATTGATGAACGTCCCGAAGAAGTTACAGATATGCAACGCAGTGTAAAAGGCGAAGTTATTTCTTCTACATTTGACGAACCGGCGGCACGTCATATTCAGGTTGCAGAAATGGTTATCGAAAAGGCAAAACGTTTGGTAGAAGCAGGGCAAGATGTTGTTATCTTGTTGGATTCTATTACACGTTTGGGGCGTGCATATAATACATGCGTCCCATCAAGTGGTAAGGTTTTAACCGGTGGTGTTGATGCATACGCTTTACAGCGTCCAAAACGCTTTTTCGGTGCGGCACGTAATATCGAAGGCGGTGGTTCGCTGACTATTATCGCAACTGCGCTGGTTGATACAGGTTCAAAAATGGACGAAGTTATCTTTGAAGAATTCAAGGGTACAGGTAACAGCGAAATCATTCTGGACAGAAAACTGTCTGATAAACGTGTTTATCCTGCAATTGATATTACAAAGTCTGGTACACGTAAAGAAGACTTGTTGGTTGGCAAAGATATATTGTCAAAAATGTATGTCTTGCGTCGCATTATCAACCCAATGGGAACGTTAGAGGCGATGGAGTTCTTGTTGGATAAGTTACGTCTGACCAAGACAAATGATGATTTCTTTTCATCAATGAATCAATAAAAATGCCCCGTCGGGGCATTTTTTATGGGGGAATATATTATGCGAATGTATTTAATATTGGCGGCAGTTGTCGCTGTTTTTGTTGTCTGTGTATATTGTACGGGGTTTTCCAGCGGATATCAGCGGTGTCAGAAAAAAATAACAGAAAATAATACACAAATGCAAAATGAAATAATTAAAATCCAAGGGGTTGTCAATGCAGAAACTTATCGTCGTGGGGTTGCTGATATTCGCAAGCGCCTGTACGAAAAATACACAATTACAGAATAACGTATGCGCCAGTATTTTATGCACGCCAATATATGGTCGTGCAAATGACTGGGAAATTATCAGTGATGATTTGGCACGTAATATCTATCGGCATAATAAAACGTGCGAAGAATATAACAATTGACAAAGTGTTTGTTTGTGCTATGATTCCGGCGTGTTAAAAAAGTTCGAAAATTTACCAGGTATACGAAATAAAACGCATCCAAAGCATGCGGGGCTGACAAAATATTTTAAACATAATTGGACACCTGAAACATATCAGGTACAAGATATTGTATATGGTTGTAATGTTTCTGGCAAGGTGGGGGAATTGCCACCACAATTGCGTGCGCGTGTACCACGGGAACAAATAGCACAGGTTACAGAAAAATTTCATAAATGCTTGGCGAAATTTATTGCGGATTATTATAATAATTTTATGCAAGTAAAATGTCATATAGACTGGGATATGGAACGTGGAAAACGTGTGTCTGCATATAAATTGTCTGATATCAGTGAATTATTTGGTACAGATTGTATATTAAATGGTCGTTCGATTTCGGCTGTTGGGCATTTGCGTCCGTGGCGTGGTGCGATTGGGTTTGTGTACAAGTTGTCTTTTCCAGAAATAAATGCAGATTATGCATTAAAAATTTTTAGTAGAGATATGGATGATTTTGGCTTGTTTTGTCATGGTCCTTGGTTTGAAATACCAACGGCGTTCGCAGCCAATCATGCAGAGCCAAATCGTAATGTTCCGATATATCTGGCATCGTTGCGTGATGAATATTATATGCTGTCCAAGTGGGCAGGTGATGCGCCAGATAATGTGAAACAGACAGATAAAAATTATGTTATATTTCATACATCTGTATGTGACAACAGATCCAGCAATTATCGCAAGGGGCGCAGAATTGATTTTGGCAGTACAAAACTGACTTTTTATGGCAAATGTTCATACAAAGAACGTAAGTTGGCCAGACAAATGATTGCAGGTGATATTGTGGCGGTTGAAAAACATTTAAACGGTATTACAAACAAACTAGATTACAAAAATCTGGAAAAATTGGTGCAAAAAGTACTGGATGAATGTTTTGTAAATCAGGTAATTGAAAATTATTTCCAATCAAAACAGCGTTAAACTTATTTAATAACCAGTCCAACCAATTCACGAACGGTATCATAACACGAATGACATTGGGTTGGTGCATATTCGACAAACTCAAAACTGTATGCGTTGCAAAATGCGTTTATTAAATATTTTGACATTTCAATTGTCAGACCGCCGGATTCTGGTACCCACACATCAGAAAAATATTGCGGATTTATCGCGTCAAAATCAAATGATACAACAAAAGGTCGATTGCCAATTTTATCAATTATTTGTTGAGATATTTTTTCAATATCTGCAATCGTTTTTATGTCAGATGCGTATGAAACATTTATATTGTGTTCGGTAATGTATTTGTGTTCTGAAGGTTCAAAAGAACGTGTGCCAATATAAAACAGATTTTCAGGCTTTAATACAGGTCGTCGTCGCGGAATGTTCAGCCAGCGCACATCACCATCGCCCAACAATGCGCGTACATTTGTGCCATGTG
>JAZRAD010000024.1:0-1868 GCA_045634405.1 Candidatus Enterousia sp. | reverse complement strand
TGACGGTGACCAGATGTCTGTTCACGTTCCAATTTCATTAGAAGCACAATTAGAAGCACGTACATTGATGTTGTCTTCTAATAACGTATTGTCACCTGCGAACGGTGAACCAATGATTGTTCCAACACAAGACATGGTTTTAGGTGTTTACTATATCTCTTTGATAAATGGCGAACATACCGACAAATCACCACGTTTTGCGAATATGGACGAAGTTCAATTGGCATTGGAAAACAAAGCAATCACATTGCATACACCAATCGTTGCACGTATCAAGGGCAAAACATATAAAACAACAGCAGGTCGTATGATTTTGGGCGAACTGTTGCCAGATTGTGAAAATATGCCATTTGATTTGGTAAACAAGGTTATGTCACGTGGCGAAATCAAATCTTTGTTGGCAACGACATATGAACGTTGTGGCGACAAGGCGATGATTTTGTTGGCTGACGCATTAAAGAATACTGGTTTTGAACAGGCTGCACGTAGTGGTATTTCAATTGGTTACGACGACGTTGTAATTCCAACCGAAAAGAAAGACTTGATTGCAGAATCTGAAAAAGCAGCGGCTGAAATCGAAGAACAATATCAAAACGGTTTGTTGTCAGGTGGTGAACGTTATAACAAGTTGATTGACTTGTGGCACAAGACAACAGATAAACTGGGTGATATGGCGTATGCTGCATTGGGCAAGACAACAGGCGACAACTGGAATTCAGTATATATGATGGCGTTGTCTGGTGCTCGTGGTTCTAAACGTCAGATTCAACAGTTGGCAGGTATGCGTGGTATGATGCAGAAGCCAGACGGTTCTATTATCGAAGTTCCAATTATTTCGAACTTTAAAGAAGGTCTGACAATGGCAGAATACTTTACATCTACCCACGGTGCACGTAAAGGTATGTCTGACACGGCGTTGAAGACAGCTGAGGCTGGTTATTTGACACGTCGTTTGGTTGAATTGGCACAAAATACAGTTATTACAGAACATGACTGTGGCACAACAGACTTTATCACAGCAAAACCTGTATATCAGGGTTCAAAATTGGCTGTTGCATTGGGTGATGTTGTTTTGGGACGTACAGCGGCACATGACATTGTTCATCCTTTGACCAAAGAAGTTATTGTTCCAGCAGGCGAATTGATTACCAAGGCTGCATCAAAGCAAATCAATGAATCTGGCTTGCCATCAGTTGATGTTCGTAGTGTGCTGACATGTTGCTCGGACGGTCTGTGTGCAAAATGTTATGGTATGGACTTGTCCAGAAATGCATTGGTACACGTTGGCGAAGCAGTTGGTGTTGTCGCAGGACAGTCAATTGGTGAACCTGGTACACAGTTGACGTTGCGTACTTTCCACATTGGTGGTGTTGCATCAGGTGATGCGGAAAGTCACTTTATCGAAGTTCCTGTATCTGGTACAGTTAAACTGTCTGGCGTAAACACAATTAAAAACAGTGCAGGCCGTGTTGTTGTACTGTCACGTAACGGTAAATTGGTAATTGTTGACGCCGAAGGCAAAGAACTGTTCAGCAGTAACTTGCCATATGCATCTATGCTGATTGTCAACGACGGTGACACTGTTGAAAAAGGCGCCAAGGTTGCAGAATGGGATCCATATTCCAACACAATCATCGCTGAAAAAGACGGTATTGTGAACTTTAATGACTTGATTGAAAACGTTTCATACCAAGAAGAAGTTGATTCTATGACTGGTATCGTTTCACGCAAGGTTATAAACTGGAAAACAAATACCAAGAAAGCATTGAAACCAGCCGTTACATTGGTTGATGATAAGGGTAATGTTATATCTTTGGGTGGCAAAAAGATTGCCGAATACCTGTTGCCAATCTATTCTGTATTGAATG
>JAZRAD010000023.1:0-7858 GCA_045634405.1 Candidatus Enterousia sp. | reverse complement strand
ATCAATCATTTTCAAACGATGATGTGTAACAACCGCAGATTCTTTGGCAAAACCGTCAACGTGTTGTGCTTCTTTATTAAAAAATTCAATCGGTATCAACAATGGAAAATTTGCGTTCTGAACACCGTATGATTTAATACGTCTGTCCATTTCATCACGCATCAATTCCCAAATTGCCCAACCATAAGGTTTTATTGTCATACAACCACGCACAGGTGCGCTTTCTGCCAAATCTGCGGCAACGATTAAATTTTGATACCACTGACTAAAATCTTCACTGCGTGTTGGTGTAATAGCTGTTTTCATTTCTTAAATCTCTTTTGTTTTTATTTTTTGTCTTTTAATTCCATATATTTTTCCGATACGATTTTTTGCAGAACATCGGCAATCTGCTTTCTGTCCATCCCCCCCAGGGGTGGCGGCGGCAGCAATGTAATTTCAACCATAAATCCGCCCAGCATCATTATATGAAAAACCTGACCAAATGCACTGCGTTCACGTTTGCACAATGGTCCCACATCCATTTTCTTGTTATCAAAGTACGCAAAATTATCCGCCAATGTCTGTTCATCAATCGGTGTACCATCTTTGTATCTGTAATGCATTGCCATCGGCTGAACAGTAATGTTGGAATTTTCAACAAAGTTAAACAACGAACTTTTAAAAGGTTTTACATATGCACCGTTTGTTGTCGTGCCTTCGGGAAATAATATCATTGGATATTGCACAGTCTGTACAGCCTGTTGAACCACCGCCAGCGCATCACGCGCATGTGATGGACGACGGTCAACAAATATTACACCAAACTTTTTCGCAACCCAGCCAACCAAAGGCCAATTTTCCATTTCTTTCTTGGCGATAAAACTGCCACGAAATACCAATGGGAATGTCGCCAATTCAAATACAGATATATGATTTGCAACAACCATCAATGGGCGCTTGTCTGATAGATTACCATGTACAACAATCTTTATCCCAGCCAGCTTTATCAAAAACCACATAAACACAGGCATATAGCGAACTGATAACTTGCTGCCCTTTGGCAACAGGAAAATAATTGGAATCTGAATAACAACCATTATCCAAAACAGCACGAATTTAATCGCAGCCATAGTTGTATTAAAAATATTTTGTTTTCTTAGACGCGCCATAACGACTACTCTTCAGCTTCGGTTTTTGGTGTATCTTCGATATATTCTGCATCTGCAGCATCTTCGTGCAGCAAGAATTCAACCAACGCACGAACAACCTTGAACGAACCAACCACAGGGAAAGTAATAATCTTGCCCACTGTTTTGATAATATTATCTTTGTCTGTTGGATCACCCAATGCGTTTTCACGACCCAAGAAATGCTTTTGATAAGATGCGTTCATCTTACGAGTTTCAACCATTACAAAAACATCGTATGAATTAAATGGTTTATCAATAAATACACCACGACCAAATGTCGCACCCAAACGCAAATAACCTTTTATCAAAGGTGTCATTTCTGCCTTGGCATCTGCTTCGTCTACAAAGTCGCGAGGCAAAATATTCATACGTGACATCTTTGGATTTACACCTTCGGCAAATTTTTCACTTAATACAGTTGCGCGCAAACGTAATGGCGTTAAATGATTGTAATACAAGTATGATATCGCCTGTGCAGATTTAACAGGTTTAACACCAACAAAAGACGCAACACCAAATAAAATTTCTATTTTGCGACGCATTATCATTTCGCCAAGTCCAGCCCACAACAGACGCATTACCAATGCGTTTTCACGATATTCAGGCGCAACGCAGGCACGTGACATTTCAACAATATTGCCATCATACTTTTTAATCTTGGATATATTGTATTCGTTTTCTGTATAAAAGCCACCCATTTTTTCCGCAGCATTTCTGTCGATAATACGGTATGTACCAACAACACGACCATTATGGAATACCGCCATATATTCAGCATATCTGTCATACGCATCATATTCTTCACCAAGCGCACGCTGTTCTTCGGTTGTACCAGCACCTTCTTCTTCAACAAAGACCTGATAACGCAATTGGCGAACCATCTTGCGTTCTTCTTTGTTTCTGGTTAGTCTGACTTCGAAATCACGTACTTTTATAGCCATAAATATATCCTTTGTAATGATTTATACTGGGAAGAATATCAAAGAAATAGCAATATAGCAATTATTTTTATTTAAAATTATCTGCCAGATTTGCAATTGCAATTGCATACCAATTAGAATTATTCCAACGCTTTATTCTGTAAAAATTCGGGTATGTTAAATAAGCTTCTATAACTGGCATCGGCGCAACATCAACATCCATACTTACATTTTCTGTTGCAGGTTGCGCAGACTGTGCAGCTTCGCGTTGCGATTGCACAAATGCAACATCTGCAACCAAGCCCGCAGTCATTTGATTTGAAGGAATTGGCGAGCCATCTGGGTTTGTCACACCCAGCGCTGCCCATTGTGGCAATGTTAATTTTGTCTTGCCGTCCAATAACGACAAATCAAAATCAGCCGGCAAAACTACACGTCTGACAATCCTTTCATTTGGATTCCACCCAAGTTTATTTAGATAATTACCAGCACTGAACATCGCATCGCCAACACTGTTTATAATATCAACACGTCCATCACTATTACCGTCTACACCATATTGCGACAAGGTTGTCGGTATAAACTGGAAATGCCCCATGGCACCTGCCCAAGAACCATGAATTTCATTTATATCAAGTTTATTCTTATCCGCAATTTTCATCAGCGCCAATAACTGATTTGTAAAAAATGTTTCACGACGACCATCATACATCAATGTAAAAAAAGCATCTGTCAATTTATGTCTGGCTTTGACCGCACCATAATTAGATTCCAACCCCCAAAACGCCAGAATAACATGTGGTGGAACGCCATATTTTGCTTCAACTCGCGATAACAAGGTTGGGTATTTTTTACGCATTTGCAAACCTTCGGAAATGCGTTTTTCAGATACAGTTCTATCTAGATATTTCTGCATAGTCAATTTAAATTCAGACTGATTTTTATCACTTTTTACAATAGATGGAATAAAAGCAACAGAACGCACAGTTTGATTTATAACATCGTCTGAAATACCCTGCTGTGTAGCTGTTTGTTTAACAGAATCAATCAATCCATACCAACGGTCAATATCAAACGCACCTTTGTCTGCATGCGCACAAACAGGTATCGTAAACACAGCCAACATTGGCCACAAAAGAATTTTCTTCATCGCAAACCACCTTAAAAAATTAAAATGAATATTTAAATCCAACATGCAGACTGAACGATTGCCATGTCGCATGCTTTAAAGAATCTGTAACTTTTTCTGTATGCGCAGGAACAGTTTCCAACAATGGCACATAATACACAGAACCGTCTTCGGCAATTATTTCTTCCATAACATACTGACCGTTTTCATCGACAACATATTGACTGTATTCTGCGACATACAGTTCGCCAGGAATCTTGCCAACATGGAACAGATTTGTATCTGCCTTGATAGACAAGCGTAATCTGTCTGACAATTTATAATCATATTCCATTTCCGCCAAATATGAATAAGAACCATTACTACCTTCGTCCAAGAAACTTGGGTTCTGTTGCCAGTCTGTACGATTTGGCCAGATACCTTCAGATGAATACTTTGGCATACCGACT
Organism: Candidatus Enterousia sp.; assembly: GCA_045634405.1. Classification (GTDB taxonomy): domain Bacteria; phylum Pseudomonadota; class Alphaproteobacteria; order Rs-D84; family Rs-D84; genus Enterousia. The sequence continues at coordinate 4,188 of JAZRAD010000023.1, read as the reverse complement.
TGGAAATACATACGCAATTTGTCTTTTAAAGTCATCTGTTTTTCAATTTCCAAACCAACATAAAATCCAGACCATGTTGTATTATAAATATGTGTTGTACCTTCGACGATAATTGGACCATCACCACCAATAATAACACATTCTCCTGAACCAACACCCCATGGAGTAGTACCCATCGCAATTTCATAATCACCAGTAATCAATGCATCACCTAATACAGCAAAACCATCAAAATATCCGGTTTCAGCATTTGTAACAACCTTGATATCTTCTGGTGACATACAAACCTGATACCAATTTTCCGGCGTTTCGGCACCAATAGGCACAGAATAATATACACCAAGTTCATCACCAAAGACATATTCTCCCTTATTCGTCATCAATGGCAAATAAACTCCAGGATTTGGATAGTAATGATTTGCCATCTCCAAGTTATGTTTGAATATTTCATAACCAAACGTTGGAGATAATTTCCAACCACCAATATCCCAAATATGATGAGCAGAAATACCAAAACGGAAATAATCACTTTTACCAGACTGATCACCTGTTGAAATTGTAAATATTCCATATTCTGGGAACGCAGAATCAAATGGTTTTAAATCGTAGTCCATAGACAAGCCACCATGCGACATTTCGCCATGTGTATAATGACCAAATACACTTAAATCAAAATCGCGCAGACTAAAATTATGGCGGGCACCGACATTGATTTCATTCCAAATCATATCGTCCCATTCCAAAATAGAATTTACACCAGTTTCAAATTCAAAATCTGAAAAACGTCTGGAATAACCAGCATATATACTGGTTGCAGGTTCTGATTCGATTGGCATCGCAATACCATTAGCAGTCATTGTACCCATAACAGCCGGCATTTGCGCACGTGGTGTCTGATATGTATATGTGCGCGATCCGATAACTTGTTTATTACCGGACTGCCCCACATATTTTGTATAACCCTGATTAGCATAGTAACCATAAGACATCTGATTAGCAGTGGGCGCACGCTGTGTTTGATAGTATGAAGGCACCCCTTCGTTCGCAGCAAAAACCGCCAACGGTGCAAAAATCCCTGACAAAAATGATAATACCCCTGCCTTCATGTCTCTTATTCAAATCACAGTATATCATAAATTAGACCCTAAAAAAAGTATTTTCATTTATAACTTGCACGATTAAATTCAAATTGTAAAATACACCCAAGATGACGAACAAAGCACACAATATTTATATCCATGTTCCTTTTTGTATGTCAAAGTGCAATTACTGTGCCTTTTTTTCACATGCCTGCACATCGCCAGACTGGGAAAAATATACATCAGATATATGCAACGAGATTGTTTTCTGGGGTAATAAACTTGGCAAAATCGACATCCCAACTGTGTTTTTCGGGGGTGGAACGCCATCACTGATACCTGTGGGAACATTTGAAAAAATCATCAGCACAATCAAACAAAATTTTAATTTATTACCAAATGCTGAAATCACATTAGAATCAAATCCCAAGACACTTGATAAAAACAAACTAACAGATTTTTATCATCGTGGCGCAAACAGACTGTCCGTCGGCATTCAAAGTTTAGATGACGAAAAATTAAAATTCTTGGGACGCAGACACAATGTTCGTGACGCATTACAATTACTGGAAGATGCTAATAATATCGGCTTGCGCGTTTCTGCTGATTTCATCTATGGATTACCAAACGAAAATGTTGACGACGTTATAAAAACTTGCAATCAAATAAATCAACTGGGGTTAAAGCATTGTTCGCTTTATGAACTGACCATTGAACCAAACACACCATTTGGGAAAATGAATCTGAACATGCCGGACAACGACACAATGGCACAAATGTACATCGTAATTGGAAACACACTAAAACTGCCAAGATACGAAGTATCAAACTATGCAACCGATGACCAGCATTGCAAACATAACGAAAATATCTGGGACGGCGCGCCATATATTGGTATTGGGCTGGGTGCTGCTGGACGCGTATATTATGAAAACACTTGGTATGAACAATTAGGCGCAGGTAAAAAATTTGAAAGAATATCAAATGATGTTCGCGCAACAGAAATGATTATAACAGGTATGCGAACAAAACGCGGTTGTCAATTGACAGACGATGTAAAAAAAGCTATTGATATAGACTGGATAGAGTCAAATACGCATTTGATGCAAATGAAGAATAACAGAATCTTTGCAACTGATGCCGGAATACTTATCTTGGACGACATTTTGGTAAATATGGTAAAATAAAATGAAACATAAAAAATTAAATCTTATTGGTATAATCGCAGTTGTTGCTGCAATTGTATCTGCACACTGTTTGACAAAGGAGAAAACATTGAACATCGGTATCAAAACAGAAAATATGGACACAAATTTTCACGCAGGCAATGACTTTTACCAATACGCTACAAACGGATGGCGCACCGCAAACCCAATTCCAGACGACTATTCACGATACGGCGCTTTTGAAGTTTTAAGAAATACTAATCTGGAACGCACACGCGAAATCGCAGAAAGCGACAATGGCAAAATCGGCACATTGTACAAGGTTGCCATGGACGCAGAAAAATTAAACAAAGACGGTACAACACCTGTGGCTGGTTTAATTACAGAAATAAATAATCTGACACGCGCAAATCTGGAAGAATACTTGGGTCGTATGATGACTTTTTCATCTGCATTTTGGGGCGATGGCGTTGGACTTGATGAAATGGACAGTGAACACTTTTTATACAACATTGCCCAAGGCGGACTGGGGTTGTCACGCGATTATTATTTTGACAATGACGCTAAATCAGTTGAAGTCAGAAAAAAATATCAAGAATTCATCGCAAAACAAATGCAGAACTTTGGTATTGATGTTAATGTAGAAAAATTGTACGCATTGGAAGAACGTATGGCAAAATCTTTCTATCCAAAAGAAAAACTGCGTGACCCACATGCAAACTATCACAAGATGAGTATTGCAGAAATAAAAGAAAAATTCACAGGATTTGATTGGGACAAATTCTTGACTGCCCGTGGCGCATCACACGCAGAATTTATAAATATCGCACAGCCTGAGGCAATAACAGAATCAATCGCAATTATGAACGATACTGATTTTGATTTAATCAAAACATATTTAAAATATCGTATTGTTAGTTCTGCAGACAGCTTGCTGGACGATAAATCATACGACATATCTTTTGACTTTTACAATCGCACAATGGCAGGACAAAAAGAACAAAAGCCACGTTGGAAACGCGCTGTATCAATGATTGACGGTTCGCTGGGCGAAGAAGTTGGCAGATTATACGTAAAAAAATATTTTTCCGAAGATGCAAAAAAACGTATGCAACAGTTGGTAAAAAATCTGCAACGCGCATACGCAGAAAGAATAGAAAACCTGCAATGGATGAGTGACACAACCAAACAAAAGGCCTTGGAAAAATTATCAACATTCAAGGCAAAAATTGGTTATCCAAATAAATGGCGCGACTATTCAAAACTGGAAATCAAAAATGATTCTTTGTGGGAAAATATGATGCGTGTTGCACAATTTGAAGATGCATTCTGGATTGAAAAAATTGGCAAACAAAAAGACCCGACAATCTGGTATATGAACGCACACGAAGTAAATGCATATTACGACCCATCATCAAATGAAATTTGCTTTCCAGCAGGTATCTTGCAATATCCATTCTTTGATATGAATGCTGATGATGCATTTAACTATGGCGCGATTGGTGCTGTTATTGGGCATGAAATGACACATGGATTTGATGATTCTGGTCGCCACTTTGATAAAGACGGTAATATGAAAGACTGGTGGACAGAAGAAGACGCAAAAAGATTTGATGAACTGGCCAATGTCATGAAAGAATTCTTTAATACAATTAAGATAAATGACGAAGTCAATGCAAACGGTGAATTTACACTGGGTGAAAACTTGGCAGACTTTGGTGGCGTCACAATTTCATTTGATGCGTATAAAAAATTCGGCGAACCATCAGAAACTGTATCGGGCTTAACATCTGATATGCGTTTCTTTATTGCGTACGCAGGCGCATGGGCGCAAAACATTCGCCCTGACGAAGAATTAAGACTAACCAAGGTTGACGAACATTCGCTGGGTAAAAATCGTGTAAATGGAATACTACCACATATCAACGCATGGTACGATGCAT
>JAZRAD010000022.1:0-19481 GCA_045634405.1 Candidatus Enterousia sp. | reverse complement strand
TGTTCAGACAAAGAAACATTTGCAATCTGAAAAAACACAGATGAAAATCAAAGACAAGGCTGACAGATTGGCTAAAATCGCAGAAGAAAAAGCCGCTGCCGAAGCTGCTGCAAAGGCTGCCGCAGAAGCAGAAGCTGCTGCGCCAGCAGAAGAAGTTGCAGAAGCAACAGAAACAGTTGCAGAATAATTTTTACTGTTTTATTATATCTGCACAGACTGATCGGTTTGTGCAGATTTTTTAACTTTGAAATAAAAGGTAAAATTATGGCAAAATGTCCTTATGATGGATTTGAATGCGAAACACACACAAAACGCATTGAGAAATGGAAATCTATGGTACACAATATCGCCCCAAAGGATGGCCGTGTGTTTTATACCAGTGCCGATATGTTTAACAACTGTGAAGATAAAGACACGTGTATCAGATACATCAATTTAATGAGACAACCACCACAGAAAACAAAATGACAAATTTAAAACGTATTTTAGTTGGTAAAATCGTCGCCCCCCAAGGAATTCGGGGCGAAGTTCGTGTACAGACTTTTACCGCAACACCGACTGATTTTCAGAAATTAAATATTAAAAGTTCCAGATTTAATGACGGCGATTTCAAGTTTGTGCGTGCTGTACCAAATTCAACCGTCATTATCGCAAAAATTCGCGGTATTGATGACAGAAACGGAGCAGAAACATTACGTGGTACGGAATTGTATATTGAACGCGACACCCTGCCCGACTTAAAAGAAAATGAATATTATCAGGCTGATTTAATCGGTTTTGATGTTGTGCGTCATGGCGAAAAAATTGGCGTTGTGGATTGTTTTCAGAATTATGGCGCGGGCGATATTATTGAACTGGATAACGGCGATATGGTGTCTTTTATCGGCGCAGATGTTGATATGGAAAATAAAATTATAAGGGTTTTGTAATATGTTTACAGATGATAAAATGAATATATACAATAATTGCCCACAAATACAAAATACAGATAAAAAATGTCGCAAGGCAGCAGTTTACAAAGCCTTGGATGGAATGGAATTGCCGTACAAGTCGGTCATCGAATTGCGTTCGGTGTTATTTGAAGTTTGTCGTGCCTGTATGGCAGAAAATACAAAAAGCAAAGAAAGATAAATAATAAGGAAGTGTTATGGCAGACAATAAAAAAACGACAACAATTACAATATGTGCTTTTTATAGCTTAAAATGTCCTTTGGGTGCATGGTTAAAAAGTAATCGTGTTAATAATATTCATTATAATGTCCAGCAAAAGCGTTTGTGCCTGGTTGATGAAAAACCCGAACAGGGGTTTGTATATCAGATGACGCATATTTGTAACTGTGGGTGCCGCTGGAAGCATAAAGCACGATAAATAATACGAAGGAAAAGGAGATGAATATGCAGTCTGTAAAAGTAACAAAATCGGTTGGTGCTGTCTTTATAGATTGTAATATGTGTAATCCAAACTGTCCGTTGCAACAGCGTGTTAAAAAAAGTCCTGATGTTGTGATGTGGAAACCAATGAATTCGTTAAAAGTATACACAATAAGAACACGAGACTTATTGGTTGGAACAGAAAAAATTGCACAAAATGCGCAAGAATTTTATGAAATTGCGCGTGAAATGTGCTATAATTGCACCGAAAAACAAAGATAAAATGCATTTTAATATACTGACTATCTTTCCAGAAATGTTTCCAGGCACCCTGTCGGGTGGCGTGGTTGGTCGTGCATTGGATAAAAAGATTTGGACATACGATGTTATCAATATTCGCGACTTTGCAATAAATAATTATGGCAGTGTTGATGATACGCAGTTTGGTGGTGGTGCTGGTATGGTTATGCGTCCAGATGTATTGGGCGATGCGTTGGATTCTGTTAAAAACAAGGGTAAAATCATATACTTTTCCCCACGTGGCAAGACATTAAATCAGCAACTGGTGCGTGAATTTGTGTCTGACCAGGATGCAACATACACCCTGCTGTGTGGCAGATACGAAGGTATTGATGAACGCGTTATTGAACAATATGATATAATGGAATTGTCAATTGGCGATTATATACTGTCTGGGGGCGAGATTGCTGCGCAAGTTTTTGTTGACAGTTGCGTTCGTCTGTTAGATAATGTGGTTCACGGTGGTGATGATACCACCCAAAATGAAAGTTTCGAAATCGGCGGGCTTGAATGGCCATTATACACCCGTCCGTCAGTATGGCGTGGACAAAGTGTCCCAGAAGTCCTGCTGTCCGGTCACCATGGCAATATCGAACGGTGGCGGAAACAACAATCGGACGAGATAACCAAAGAACGTCGTCCGGACTTAATAAAGGAAAATGAAAAATGAGCATTATTAAAAAAATCGAAGCTGCCCAAGTTGCAAAATTGCAGGGCGATAAAAAAATCCCAAACTTCAAAGCTGGGGATACAGTAAAAGTTCACGTTAAAATTAAAGACGGTGACAAATTCCGTATTCAGGTTTTCGAAGGTGTTGTTATCGCACGCGATGGTGGTATGGGCAATAATGCATCCTTTACAGTACGTCGTGAATCATACGGTGTGGGCGTAGAACGTAAGTTCCCATTGTACAGCCCAGCAGTCGAAAAGATTGAAAAGACTCGTATCGGTAAAGTACGCCGTGCAAAGTTGTTCTTTTTGCGTGGTCTGTCTGGCAAAAAAGCACGTATCGTGGAAGATTTGTCAGCAACATCTGCAGAAAAATCAGCAAAATAATAAAAACCCACTTCGGTGGGTTTTTAATTTCTCTATGTGTTTGACATTGTTTGTCTGTGATTGTATCATAGACGTATGAAAAAAATATTTCTTGCATTATTATTATCTGCCCTGCCTGTTGTGGCAAATGCGTATGTTGATAAGTCCAGCGCGGTTGTTCGTATTTTAAATAAAGACGCTGGCAAGGTATCTGAACATACAATCAATGTTGGCGATGTATTAAAATTTGAAAAATTAAATATAGTTTTGCGTTCTTGCAAGCAGTCTGACCCATTTGATGCAGAAAACTTTTGGGCGTTTGTTGAAATCAAAGATTCTGATAATAAACTGATTTTCAGTAATTGGTTAAATCGTAATGAGCCTGGCGATACACCTCTTCAGCATGTGGATTATGATGTTTGGTTGGTTCGTTGTGAATAAGATACAAGGGAGAGATAAAATGAACTTTGTTAAAAAGTATTTAAAATTATTTATAGGTATCGGTGTTTTAATTCTTGTTTTGGTAACGTTCTTTTTTGCAAAACGCAGTAATGTGCTGGAAACAGGTTCTTTGAAAGACTGGCGCGCGGCGTCGCTGGACAGACGTATGGCGGCTGCACAAATAATGACAGGTGCAGATAAACATATTGATTTGTTGGTTGCGTGTGTTGATAAAATGGCGACTTTGCCAGAATCTGGCGAAATGGCTGTGCGTGATGCGGCGTCTCTTTGTCAGACAGGAATTATATTAAAAGAAAACTTGTAATGCGTAATCTGGTTGCGTTATTGTTCTTGGCAGCGTGCAGTGCAAATATAGCAAAAATGCCAGGTGACGATTTTGTTGGTGTAAAATATTCAAATTCTCCGTTGGGCGAAGGTTTTGGTGTAGATTCTGATCCGCTTATTCGATTTGATACGTTTGATTGTACGACTTTTGTTGAAACGGTCTTGGCGGATAGCGATGTTGAAAAACTGACTAAAATCAGATATAAAGATGGTAAAGCTGATTTTATAAAACGTAATCATTTTATTGAAACAGATTGGTTAAAAAACAACAGCAATATCGTTGAAAATGTCAGTCATAAATTTGGAAAAACAGACGTTCGTACAGTTGTAATTGATAAAAAGTCTTGGTTCAAGACTGTTCATAATGTTGATGCAGATTTTGTGCCGGAAACAGTAAAACTGGAATATATACCATATGAAAATATTTGCGATTTAGAATTAAATAAAACGCATGTTGTATTGTTTGTTGCTGACAATCCAAAAATTCGTGATAAAATTGGTACTGATATTGCTGTTGTTCATATGGGTTTGTTGTTGCCAGACGGTATTTTACGGCACGCGTCCAGCGAACACGGTAAAGTGGTTGATGTTGATTTTAAAGACTATGTCTTGCAACGTCAGCGCAATAAAACAAATGTTGGAATAGTAATACTGGAAATAAAATGAGTTCGGAAAACTTAATGCGTTTAGATATGGGTAAACTAGATAGTTGTGTTCACAGCGACCGCCCTACTTTGTGTTTAGGTATAGAATCGTCTTGTGATGAAACGTCGGCTGCGATTGTTGATTCTGACAGAAATATTTTAGCGCATATTATCTATTCGCAAATCCCAGAACATCAAAAGTATGGCGGCGTTGTGCCAGAACTGGCGGCGCGCGCACATATATTAGCAATTGATGAGGTTATAAAACAAACTTTGAACGTTGCCGGCAAAACAATTGATGACATTGATGTTGTAGCGGCAACTGCTGGTCCCGGTTTAATCGGTGGTGTTTTAGTTGGCTGGATGGCGGCGACCGGTATTGCGCAATCTACAAATAAACCATTGGTTGCTGTAAATCATTTGGAAGGTCATGCGTTGGTACCGCGCCTGTGTGCGACATTGGCAGATGGCACAGTTGCACAAAACGGCGTTGATTTTCCTTATTTGTTGATGTTGGCATCTGGCGGTCATTGTCAGATACTGTTGGTGCGTGGTGTTGGTCAATATGAACTGATTGGTCAAACGCTGGATGACAGTGCTGGCGAAGCGTATGACAAGGTTTCAAAAATGTTGGGGCTTGGTTATCCTGGTGGCCCAGTTGTGGACAAGCGTGCACAAAGCGGTAATCCAAATGCTTTTGCTTTTCCACGTCCATTGTGTGACAAGCCCGGGTGTGATTTTTCATTTAGTGGCATAAAAACAGCAGCCAGAACGTTTTTAGATAAAGCAGAACAACCTTTGTCAGATGAATTTATAAATGATTTCTGTGCGTCTTTCCAGGCGGCTGTGGTTGATTGTATTGTAAACAGGCTTACAAATGCCATGAAGGATGAACGCGTTATGAACGCACAACCGAAAACGCTGGTGGTTGCAGGTGGTGTTGCCAAGAATTCTGCAATACGCAGTGCAATGGAGAAAATGTCCAAGAAATACAATATGACATTTGCTGCGCCACCGATGAATCTGTGTACAGACAACGGTGCGATGATTGCATGGGCAGGACTGGAAAACTGGCGCGTTGGTAATGTCGTCAAGGAACCAATTGCACCGCGTCCACGCTGGCCATTGACGGAATTGAAAAATGAATAAAAATAAAGAACGTGATTTTGAAAATGCAACACAGTCTTTGATAAGACAGATTGATTCTATGAACTTAGAACGGGCTGAACGGTTGCAGGTTAAAAATTTTATTCTGCTGTTTCGCGACAGCTTTAAGCAAGAGTCTGTCAAGCACGCAACCTTTTCGCCAGTATTAGGAACTGGGTATAAACAGTTTTTGTGCGATTCTTGTGGCTTTTGCAAGGCATCCAGTGTCAGCTTTGTGTCTTTTATGAATAAGCCGGAACATTGGCAACTGCGATATATTGATGAAAACTGGGCGTATGGACCGCATTATTATATTGTGCATGTGCCAACTGGACGCGCATTGGATTTGACCTTTGATCAATACCAGTTTGAAACATCAAAAATACCATATGATATGGGACGTCCTGCACTGGTTACGCGCGACGCGCGTGATGCCGCCGTGCGTTTTACACATGCATTGGGAATGGATGTAATGAAGATTTTTAACAGTCAACTTGCCAAAGAGTAACTAGTATGCAAAAACCAGAGCCTTTTGTAAAAGACGATATGATTTTTAGTGTGTCTGACGCGTCCGCATTATTAAAAAATGTGGTTGAAACTGCGTTTCCACACATAAAAATCCGTGGTGAGTTATCGCAGATTACGCACGCAACATCCGGCCATATTTATATGACAATAAAAGATTCTGGAGCGGCGATTTCTGTTATTGTATGGCGTGGGACTCCGCTAAATTTTAAATTGGAAGACGGACTGGAAGTAATTATAACCGGTCGCTTTACAACATACCCTGCCCGCAGTAATTATCAAATCATCGCCAGTGAAATTGAAATGGCAGGTGTTGGTGCAATTCTAAAAATGTTGGAAGAGCGTAAGCAAAAATTAGCAGCCGAAGGGCTGTTTGACGCATCGCGTAAAAAGCCACTGCCAAAATTACCACAGACAATCGGTGTTGTTACCAGTCCAACAGGCGCAGCGTTCCAAGATATTCAAAACAGATTGCGTGAACGCTTTCCTGTGCGTGTATTGTTGTATCCTGCAACTGTTCAAGGTGCAACTGCCGCGGCCGAGGTCGCAGCCGGCATAGAATACTTTAACCGTATGCAAAATGTTGATGTAATTATTGTTGCGCGTGGCGGTGGTTCATTGGAAGACTTGTTGCCCTTTTCCGAAGAAAGTGTTGTACGCGCAGCCGCAGCCAGTAAAATTCCACTGATATCGGGTGTCGGACACGAACCAGACTGGATGTTGATTGACTTTGCCGCTGACCATCGTGCGCCAACGCCAACAGGTGCCGCCGAAGCGGTGGTGCCAACCAAGCTATCATTGTTCCAAGAATTGGATAATATGTGGGTGCGATTATCAGGTAACTTTACGACACGCTTAATGAACGCAAAACAGCGTATCGAAGGCATAAGTATAAAAAGTCCAAAACAAATGATTATGGAACGTGCGCAAAGGTTGGATGATTTGGGGCGCACATTGAATGTAATAATCAATACTAAACTTGTGTCTGCGCAACAGAAAATGACGACTGTGTCTGCGTTCCCAAACATATTGCAAAATCGTATGCAGGTTTTAAATCAATCGTTACAGCATATGGAGCAAATGCTAAATTCGCTTAGCTATAAAAGCGTTTTGTCGCGTGGTTATGCAATTGTTCGCGACACAAACAATAATATTATCAGCAGTGTTGATGGGGGTGTGCCACAATCAATTGAATTTGCCGACGGGGTATTAAAGTTATGACAAGTCAAACGGATTTATTTGCAAAGTTTGCAGAAATATTGAACCGTGAAGATGTTTATATTCGTGCAAATATTTCAGGTGGTTTTGAATGTTACAAGATTGTTAGCGATGGTAATGTTTTATTGGCCGTACGCAAGCATACAACAACACTTCCAAATACGGGCAAAGAAGACGTTGTTATAACATGCGAAATAGCTGGCTATGTGGCGGGCGCGTCGTATGATAAAGACGAAAAAATGCCAAATAATGTTGCTTGTAAGGTGTATCGATTAATGATAAAAAAATATAAAGACCAGCAAAAATTTTTTGAAAAATTACGACGAGTAAGATAAAGGTTATTTCTTGACAAATAACAAGGTTTGTTTATAATTAGTTGTCAAGATAAGAGGATACGCAATGAATTTAGTAATTTTTAGAGAACTTAAACGAATTTTGAAAAGTAAAGACATAACAGTAACAGTTGATAAAAACAGCAGTAGCCACGAATTTTATATCGTAGAAGATTTTCATGGCAAAGAAATCATTCGTTATACTCATTCTAATGTTGATAAAAATATTTATGATATGCGTGTTCTGGGCGAACAACTGGTTCATTGGGAAAATCCTGCAAAAAGCACACCGGAAATGCGTATGTTGATGGAAATTGTTGATTTGATTAAGCAACGTGACCAAGAACAAACCGCCCTGTTGCGTATGACAGAGCACGAAAAGGTATTGTTGAAAAACCTGCAAGATATAAACGCCAGAATAAAATAAAAAACAGGTTTGTTATGTCACGACAAAGATTAGGTGCAAAAAAATTAGAAAATTTAAAGCGAGTCTTTTATATGCAGTGCGCGCGTGTTTCGTTTGATAGTGAATATTGTAACAAACACAATTGCACGCGCGTAATGATTGCGAAAAATGCACGAAACCAAGAAATCTTTCGTGTTCAAACAACTTATACAAGGAATGGATTTTTCCCTAAACCAAACGAACACAGATATTCTGTTGGGTACATAATTATAAAATCTGGTAAGGTTATTGCAGACGTAACATTAAAAGATACAGACGCGGAATATTTAACCGATTTTCCAGAACGCGAACTGTATATGCTGATGGCGCGTCGGTATAAATATCAGCGTGATGTTGCCCCGCGTATCGGTAACGCGTTTTTTAAGACGTTGCAAAACAAAATTAAATAGGATTTGTACATGACTATGTGTTTGTCTAAAAAATATGCGCAAGAATTTGAAAAAATGTTAAATACACCGGATGCTTATGTAGTGTATAACTTGGTAGGTCTTAAAAAAGGAACGGAAAAATACACCCTGTTCAATAACCAAGGAAAAGAATTATTTGCGCTTACCAAGACGGATGAAATGCCACAAGGTGTAAAAAAGCAAGGTGTGCGTGAACGCTCTTGTAAAATAGAAAGAAATGGCGAGAGTGTCGCGTATGCGGCATGGCAAGCCGACGGAGCTTTTGCTGTTTGTGACAAATTGGCTGCAAAGGATTTATGCGAAATTTATGCAGCGTTACGAAATCTATATTCTTGGCAGACATTAACACGTGATTTATGCAATCGCCCAACTATTGAACTGCGTTGTATTCCGCGGACCGCAAGTGTATTTGATAAATCAAAGCAAAAGCAGATTAAAACGAGATAAATATTGACAATCGTAAGTTATGTGCTCTAATTACAAAAAAAGGTTAAACTATGGAACGCAAACAAATAACACCATTTATGCTAAAAGAATTAGAGCGTTTGTTGCAAACGCCTGGCATTAAAATCGAAAGAAAACTGGGAAGACTCAATTTTTTTGATATGGAATATACTGTTGTTGATGATATGGGACAAGAACTGTTGTATTTTGAAAGACGATATCATGTTCGTCACGTGCCAATATATGCCCCAGATGAGGCTGAGTTTGAATATTGGTACAATATAAAATTTAAAGGAACTGAAATAGTCAAAGATGTGGTGTATGCAAAAGGAAGTGAAGAGTTACGTAACTCTAGAATGTGTCTTTATAATAAAATTTTTAGTTCATTGAATGAAAAATACACGAACGCTGAAAAAGTCGCTTGCGGTCAAGATAGAATAACATTCTTTGATAAAATAAGACAAGTATTCAAATGTAAAGTAAAATAAAAAAACTACAATATGTGTTTTAATTGCAGAAAAAGGATTTGATATGAATACAGCATATCCATTAAAAAAGACTATAAAATCATTTGAGCCAGTGAATTTCATTTTTCTTAAAAAGATGTTAAGAAACAATAAGCATAACATTCGTATAGATTTATACAAGAGTATTACCGGTTGCCCTACTTATCAAGTTGTTAATACAACAACAAATAAGGTTTTATTTCATTTTAAATACGATTTTTTTCCATGCGGTGTGTCAGATTATGTTGAAACATATCGGTGGAGAGTAATTTGTACAATTGATTGGTGTGGAGATGAAGTGGCACATGATACATGGGTTGCGGATTCCCCGTATGATAAATCTGCTGCCCCTGCAGATAAGGCTGTTTATTATAATGTTCTTAATTTGTTAAAACAGAAACATGATTTATATACAAGATATTATTTGAGCAAATCTATAAAGTGTCAAACGATGAACTTTTTTAATAAAATTCGAACAAAATAAAAAAATCGCCCGGTTGGGCGTTTTTTTTAATTCTTTATCAATGTTTTTGCCATTGTGATTGATTCTGGTGTAACCTCTGCTCCACTGATTATACGGGCAATTTCGCCAATGCGTTCATCGTCAGATATTTCGCGTACAGATGTTGTTGTCTTGTCGTCTGTTACAGATTTTGAAATCTTAAAGTGTTTGTCGGCAAAGCCTGCAACCTGGGCAGAATGAGTGATAACTAATGCTTGGTTTGCAGATGCCAAACGGTTCAGACGACTGCCAACTGCGGATGCGGTGGCGCCACTGATTCCTGTATCAACTTCGTCAAATACAAATGTATGCGTGTCGTTTGCGCCAGCCAGCACAACCCGCATTGCCAGCATTAAACGCGCCAATTCGCCCCCAGATGCCGCGCGATGTAATGGTGCAAATGGCGAACCAGGGTTTGTTTTTATCATAAATGTAATATCGTCTGTGCCGTGTGATGATGGTGGTATGTCTGCAAATTCCAACATAAAGTCCGCAGACCCCAGTTTTAATTCGGGTAATTCCGCCAATAACTGTGATCGTAACATTTCAGCGGCCGTGTGACGCGCGCTACGCAGTTCTGATGCGGCGGCATTAAATTCGTTCAGATATGTTTTTACCAACGATTGTAATTTATGTAATTCTGCGTCGGAATTATCAATTGTTTCCAACTGTTGGGACATTTGTTCCAGTTTTGCCGGTAAATCGTCCGCAGACACACGATGTTTACGTGCGGCAGCACGAATTGCAAACAGGCGTTCTTCTATTGCGTCCATATCTTCGGCGTCTGTTGATTCTGGTTCCAAAGTTTGTGCAATTTGTGCGACGGATTCTGCGATGTCATACAACTTGTCAATCTGATTTTGATATGGGTTTTCATCGCCTTTGATTCTTTCCAGAATATGCGCAACAGAAAATATCTGTGATTCTAACGAATGTCCGTGTGGGTTTAATGCGGTAATTGCATCATTTAAAATCGCAACATTTTTTTCTGCGTTCATCATATTGCTGCGTTTGGTGGATAGTTCTTCTTCTTCGCCAATTTGTGGATTTAAATTGCGTAATTCTGATACATTGTGTTCCAAAAAGTCGCGTTCAGATGCGCTGCGTTCCAGCATTTCTTGTAATTCGTTTAGGCGATTTTTTGTATCGTTATATTGCTTATAAGCAGCTTTAACATTTGACAATATATGATTGTAATTATTTATATTATTTTTTGCGAATAAATCCAGCGTGGTGCGATGTGTTGACTGGTTTAATAGTGTATGATTTGCAAATTGGCCATGGATTTCAACCAACATATCACCGACCTGCTTTAATGTTTTTGCAGATACAGGAACGTCGTTTATCCAAGCCTTGGATTTGCCGTCTGTGGACAATGTTCTGCGTAAAATTAAATCGCCATCTGATTCAATATCAAATTCTTTTAATATGTCTTGGATGCCTTCTGGCACAGAATCAAACATTGCTGTGACGGACGCCATATCGCAACCGTGGCGAATTAATCCAATGTCAGAACGTGCACCCAGCGCCAATGATAGTGCGTCCAGCAAAATACTTTTGCCTGCGCCCGTTTCGCCAGTAAGAACGTTTAAACCGGCGCCAAATTCAAGATTTAGCTTTTCTATTAATACGATATTTGAAATGTTTAAACTTACTAACATATGCGGATTATAGTCGTTTTTATATTATATTTTCCAGCGAAAAATCATGTGTCCACAATATATGTGTTTTGATTGCATAGTCTGGATATATCTGTTGTAACAATCGTGCGTATTCGCGTAACTGTGCGACATATGCGCCGTAATAAGTATCATGACACAAGTCTGTTTTATAGTCTAAAATATCAATTGTTTTTAATTCGTCAGATATCAACAGTCTGTCAATGCGACGGCTAACAAATTTGTTTTGTACGGTGCCAGCAATCGGAACTTCTGTCTTGGCAGTTTTTACAAAAAATCGCAATAATTCAGGATGTTGTTTTATTTTTTGAATCAGTGTTTGGTCGCCCTGCTCGACATCTTTATCAATAACAACACGCTGCAGCAATGCGTGCATTTTTGTACCTGTGTCTGTTGCGTGCACGTGTTTTTCACTGTCAGATAAAATGTTATGCAATGTCGTCATTTGTTATCCTGATATGTTCCAAATTTGTGTCGCCTGCCAAAACGCGCCACAGGTGTGTATGCCATGCGTTTTCCGGTGGATTTTTATCTGTTGTGTAACCGAATATGTATAATTCATCTCTGGCGCGCGTCATTGCGACGTATAGCAATCTGTAATATTCCGCCAGCTGTGTTTGCGAATGGTTGTGCGATGCGTCTGAATGTTTGTTGCTGATATTACCGCGTGGCGACCACAGCCAGATTAAATCATTGTTTTTGTTTATTGGTATGATTTTGTCTGGTTTTGGCATATGTGTTGTGTCAATCAAGAATACGACTGGCGCTTCCAGTCCTTTACTGCCGTGAACTGTAATAATGCGAACACCGTTTGAAGAATCCATATCGCGTGCGATTTCGCTGTCTCCTGTTATAAACCATTTGATAAAATGATACAAGGTTCCAGGCTGTGTGCGTTCATAAGATAAACAAATTGTCATAAATTCTTCCAGTGGGTCAATTACCTGATTGCCCAATGCGGATATAAAACGCTGACGCATATCATTGTTGTTTAATATGTATGAAAAAAATGTGTATGGTGCCATATATAATGACTTTTCTTGTATGTCTGTCAGGTAAGAATATATGTCTGATCGTTCGTCTTTTAATATCTCATAAATTGTAACAAGATTAGCGTTTTTATCTTCGCGAACACGCGATAGATTTATATCGTTTTTAATTTTGCATAAATTAAAAATATCGTGTTCTTTCAATTTAAAAAACGGACTTTTTAACACACAACATAAACTGTAATCGTCTTTTGTATTTATACACCAACGCACCAGATTTAACATATCTTTTATCATCGGAAAATCCGGTAATTTAATACGGTCGCTGCCTGCAACTTCGATATTTAATCTCTTTAATTCTGACACAAGTGGTGCGACAAATTGATTTCGTTGTTGAACAAGTACCATTATGTCGCGCGCAGAATATTTTCCAGAATCAATAATTGATTTAATTCGCTGTGCAATTTGTTTGATATACCCTTCTTTTGATGTGTCGGATTCTTTTTTTGATACTAATTTATGTAATTCAACCAAACCTGCATCGTTTATACGAAAGCATTTATGTGGATTGTTTGAAAAATTGCTGACATTTACAACCGTTTCATCAGCGAAGAATTTATCAACCGTATGCAGTATTGGTTTTGTGGATCTGAAGCTTTGTACCAATGGAATTTCACGAATTGTGCGCATATTTGTTTTTATTTGTTCCGCTATGGATTTACGGCTGTCGGCGAATGCGCGTGGGTCTGCGCCTTGGAATCCGTATATAGACTGTTTTGTGTCGCCAACCACGAACATTGCATGTGGCAAATCACTTGTGTCGCCATCCGAAAAGAAATCCCCAGACATTGCACGCATAATTTCCCATTGTATTGGTGCGGTGTCTTGGGCTTCGTCCACCAAGATTTGTGATAACGATAAATCCAACTGTGATAATACCCAACCCATCGTAGAACTGTCCGAGAATAATTTTCGCGTATATAGAATCAAATCTTCAAAATCCAGTAAATTACGGCTGTGTTTTAAGCTTTTATACTCTGACGCAAATGCGGCAGCCAAATCGAACAATGCCATTGTATCGTCAAAAATAGCCTTGTTTGCACAGTATTGAGTGTATTTATATACGGCCTGTTGTTCTTCGATTAAATAATCGCGACTGGCGACGAATTTTTGTGGCGTTCCTTCCTTGGTAATGTATAAAGATTTGTATTCTTCAAAATCTGTAGTTTTATCAATAAACTGCTGCGTGATTTTAATAAGCTTATCAAGTGTAGTTACCGGTGTTTTTCGACTTTTTTGTTCTAAATCAGCATTATTGATAATATTTAGTAACTTTACAGCGTCAAAATTGTATTCTATTGGCGTTTTTACATTTAAAAAATCCGCAATCGTTTCAACGAACTGTTTGCGATATTTATCAATATTTTCAACTTGAAAGAAATGTTTGTACTGACTGCTTAGCACCTGAAGTAATTCATCAAGATAGTTTTCTGAAACGCGCGACACCAGATGAGAAAATGCGTCAAACACCCTGTTGTCGTTGGTAGGTTTATTGATAAGTGTATTAAATGTATCTTGTAATAACACGCGCTGTGGCGCCCCAGAAACCAAAGACCACGTCGGGGAAATACCAGCTTCCAGTGGAAAGCGATGCAGTATTTCTTCACAAAATCCGTGTATGGTTTTGATTTTTAATATATCGGGGTTATCAATGTACTTAAAGAATATTTCGCGTGCATGTGCAATATCGGCATCTGTTATTGTTTTTTGTTCTGCGACATTTATCAGCATTTCAGATAATTCTTCGTCAGATGCAATTGCCCAACCGCGCAGCGCTTTTAATATACGGTTACGCATTTCGCCAGCACCGGCCTTGGTATATGTAAGGCATAAAATACCGCTGGTGCCACAATCTGGGGTACGAAACAGAATACGCAACAGTCGTTCAACCAAAACACTGGTTTTTCCAGTTCCTGCATTGGCCTGAACCCATACATTTTCTGTTGGATTTGCAGCCATATCTTGTTCTGGTGAAAGAGTATGATTTTTTGCCATTTCTGCCCTTGCTTTATTGTTTGAATTTTAGTATAAATCCAAATGAACTGCAAGATATATAAATTTTGTTTTGATTTAGGGGGAAAAGGATGGAAATTACAAATATGATGTTGATTGGTGGTGGCGTGCTGGGTGGCTTGCTGGTGTTGGCGTTGGGCGTTTTGTTCTTTGTTTCAAGAAAAACGCAAAAGGTTATGCAGTCTTTACTGACGATAATTACACAGCCTGAGCGCGCCAAGATTGCAGATGCATCACGTGTGCTGGCGGTAATATTGGCTGACGAAATCCATAAAATCGAACAGAGTTTTCAAACTATGCGCGATACATTAAATGCACAAATTGAATCTGCAAATCAGCTGAAAGATATTCTGACAGCCCAGAACGAACAGCTGGTTGCGACTGCAGATGATGCAACCAAGAAAGTAGCAACTATGTCTGGGCGTTTGGATAATACTGTAACAGGTCTTGGCGAAATTGTTGCGTCGCAATCTTGGTTGGATGTTGAAAATTCAACTGACAGATTTAGTAATACTGTCAATGAATTATTAGATAATATTAAACAAACATCTGAAAACACAACACAGCAAACTGCACAGATTCAATCACAGATAGATTCTTGGCTGGAAAGTGCAAAAACAATGTCTGAAAACCTGCAAAATGAATTTAACTTTAATGCAGACCAGATGAAAAACCTGACCGCAGAATCAGAAGTATTACAAAACAAACTGGTTGAACTGGGCAAGACAACTGCCGATGGTTTTGATAGTATTAAATCAGCAGCTGATAATTATGAAAACACATTGAACAAGAATAATAAACAGTTGGATGGGTATCTGGACAGACTGGAAACATTTGGCAAACAGTCCAAGAAACAATTGACCAGTCAGATGAATACATTGACCAATACCGCGAATGTTGTTGCGGGTCAAACACGTTTGGTTGAAACATCTATTGATAAGCAATCTGCAAAACTGACAGATGTTGTTGAAGAACTGATTAAATCTGCAGCATCTACCGAAGGTGCTGTGCGTGGTATTTCTAATGAACTGGTAGGTTTGACCAACAAATTCGATTCTGAAATCAAAGAATATGCCACAGGCGTTGTTGCAGAACTGAAAACTGTATCAGGTGTTGCAAATACAACACTGGAAAACACCAAAACTGCGGCAAATGCGTTCTCGGAATCAGTCAAGGCAATGGCAGCAGGTGTGCGCGATACATTGATAAAAAT
The DNA here is from genome assembly GCA_045634405.1 of Candidatus Enterousia sp. GTDB lineage: Bacteria > Pseudomonadota > Alphaproteobacteria > Rs-D84 > Rs-D84 > Enterousia. The sequence continues at coordinate 3,845 of JAZRAD010000022.1, read as the reverse complement.
GAATACTGCACATACACAATTATCTGCTCAGTCTGAAAACCTGATTAAAATGTCCAGCGATACAACAGCACAACTGGAACCATTGTCTGCGCTGATTGAAAAATATTATTCTGCCCTGCCTGATTTGTCGCAAGGTTCATTACAGGCCAGCGAAACATTAGAAAAGATTGTTGCAAATCTGAACGACAAGATTGCGTTGATGAAATCTACGGTTGCAGAATCAACAGACGCTGTATCAGAATCTGCGGTCAAACTGGAAGATTTGGCAGGTCAATCGCGTCAACAAATGATTGATCTGATGGCAGACTATGCCAAGGCAGTTGATACAATGCAGACATTAAACAAACAAATGATGGTTGCGCGCGCGTCTGCACCAATGGACGCGATAAAGGCGGCACCTGCCAAGTCGTTCGGGCATATCAGTTCAACAGACTTTTTGAATCAAAGCGAACAAATGCTGATGCCGTTACATGAACAAGCAATGGATTTGACACGTGTTACAGGCGCAGAAATACCAGATGTAATTTGGACCAAGTACCATTCTGGGGATAAAACAATCTTTTCAAAATGGCTGGCTAAAATGATGGCAGCAGCTGATAAAAAACAAATCCGTGAAATGATAAAGTCTGATGCAGTATTCCGTCGTCAGGCAACTCAGTTCGTTCGCAGTTTCGATAAAATCTTGGCAAATGCACAACAAACAGACAATCCAGATGCTGTATCATCTGCCCTGATAAAGACAGATGTTGGTCATGTGTATATTGCGCTTAAAAGTTATGTTTAAAAAACCGCCAAACGGCGGTTTTTTTATTGAAAAAAATTATAAAATCCAATAAAATAAATAATGAACTGACAGGGATGTCGGTTCGGGCCTTGATAAGCTCATGTTAAGTCGGTGCAGACGCATCGTAATCCGATGAAAATCGGTGCCTTTGCACCGTTAATTTTTGCCCCCGATTACGGTCGGGGTGCCTGTGGTATATGTTCAGGATTATTTCCAAAAACCATGGGGACATTACTTAACATGTTTATCAACACCCCGACCGTCATTTCTGTGACGGTTTTGTTTTGGGGTAATATTTCCGACCTAATATACATATTACCCAACTTGAATTTATATGGGGGGATTGTGCGTAAATTATTGGTTGTTTTATTTGTCTGTATTGCGTTTTGCGCAAATGCACGTGTGTTGCATGTGGGTGATAATACAATAAAACTGTCGCAAACAAAAACAACCGACCCCGCCCTGCACGTCCGTATTGGTGATGAATTGTGGTATGGGAATATGGTGCGCTGTACACTTCCTATGAACGAAAACACAGACAAAGAATTAAAAGTAAGATACAATGATAAAATATATAACGTAATAGAGCCGTTTACTGATACAACAAATTATACATATGATGAACACGGCCGGCTGATTGCCGCTAATGAAAATATCTATCTGGAAAGCACAGGTACACAATGGATTGAAACAAATTATTGGCCAACCGCGGGTACAGCTGCAGAAATAGAAGGAAAAATAACAAGAGAAACAGAGCAATCTTTTGGCAGTGTGGCAGGCAGTTATAAAACCGGCAGTTTTATTAGATCTCCACAGATGTATTTTGGACCTTTAATGTACACACGATACTATAATCAGGCAATATTTTACTTCAATGATTATCATTTCACTTTTATATCCATTTCTGTTGAAGATAGAGTAAATGGATATTTATCTGTAAATAAAGAAAACACAAGCGCAGTTTCAATAATAAAAAATTTAACTACAGGCGCTGAAAAAGAAACAATACAATCCGGATATATTGATGCCGAAACGACAATTTGTTTGTTTGGGACATGTTTTTTCAATGGTGTAACAAATAAAAAATACATTACTGAAATGTTATACGGGAAAGTGTTTTTCTATAAAATCTGGCAGGATGATGTTCTGGCGCGGCATTTTGTGCCAGTGCCGTGCGGATTACAAATCGGAGATTTTGTTGTACCAAGCAACGGTATGTGGGATATTGTAGAGCAGAAATTCTATGGCAATCTGGGGACTGGTGATTTTATTTATGGTGTGGATGAATAGGTTCCATGCCTGCTTCGTTAAAAGTTCATGGCGCAGGCGTGACAAAATAGTTTCTTAATCACTAAAAAATTCCCCACAGTTGGGGAATTTTTTTATTTCAAACGCTGTTTTTGCAGTCGTTTTAGATGCTGTAACAAACTGGCGTCGTACAGGTTATTTATTGGCTGTAAAATATAATCTGGTTTTATGCCTGCTTGCAAAAAGTCAATCGGGTCGCATGTGTTTGTGCGTCTGACATCAATATCATCTGGCATATTAGCGCGTTTTGCGACCGTTTGCATATTGTTTTGCGGTGGCAAAAAGTATGCAATACGGAAATTATAATGTTTTTGCAAATCGTTGCGTTTAAACCAGTCTATCAATTGTTTGGCATACCGTGGCTGAATAACATCATACACCATATTTTCGCCCAAGTGTTCTGTGATTTCAAATTCTGGCACGCCATACATCCATTTTGGCTTTTCTGGCGTCCAGAACGCTTCATTTACCCACAGGTGTGTCGCAAGGTTCATTTTGTTAAATTCGTCTTCTGTGACAAAGAAATAAGGCTTTCCATTGCTTTCGCCATCGCGCATCGGGCGTGTTGTTGCAGAACGCAGGCTGTAAAACAATCCGTTCGGCATTGTGTTCTTTATAAAGTATGTTTTACCGCTGCCCGACAGGCCTGTGCATAATAATAATGTGTTCTTTGTCATAGTTTTACCCCCAAATAAACCCCGCAAAAAGCGGGGTGTTAGTTAATCTTCTAAGAAACTGCGAAGTTTGCGTGCACGTGTTGGGTGCTTTAACTTGTTCAGTGCCTTTTGTTCAATTTGACGGATACGTTCACGTGTAACGCCGATGTATTCGCCAACCTCTTCCAAGGTGCTGGTTTTATTAGTACTCATACCAAAGCGTTGACGCAAAGCGGTTTCTTCCTTGGGATCCAATTCAGACAGAATCTGGGTCACGATTTTACGCAGGTTCTTTTGCGACGCAGATGTAAACGGATTTTTCGCTGTTTCGTCCGCAATGATTTCAATGCGTGAACTGTCATCTTCGGTACCAACAGGCGCTTCTAATGAAATTGGTTTCAAGTTCACTTTCATTGCCTTGTGAATCTTGTCAACTGGCAGATAGATAATCTTGGACAATTCTTCGGCAGTTGGCTGACGACCATATTTATGCATAAATTGACGTGATGCACGTTGAATCTTGTGAATATTGTCAATCATATGCACAGGGATACGAATTGTACGTGCCTGATCAGCAATACTGCGTGAAATACCCTGTTGAATCCAGTTTGTCGCATAGGTCGAGAATTTATTACCTAAACGATAATCAAATTTATCAACAGCCTTCATCAAGCCAATGTTACCGTCTTGAACCAAGTCAGAAAAGTCCAAGCCCAACCCGCGGTTGCTGGATTTTTTGGCAAATTTGATAACAAGACGCAAGTTTGCTTCTATCATTTCGCGCTTTGCACGGGCAGCTTCGGTTTGGCCACGACGAACCAATTCAACAACCTTTTTATATTCGGATGTTGGTTGGCCTGTTTCGTTTGCGATTGCGATAATATCTTCTTGGATTTTCAAGATGTCATCACCATGCTTTTTCGCAAAGTTTGCCCATGTCGCGTTTTTATGTTTTGTCAGTTTCTTGACCCAGTTACGATTTAATTCGTTACCTGTGTATTCAGCTAAGAAATCTTCGCGTTTAATCTTGTTTGCCATGGCCAGACGCAACATTTTGCCTTCCAGTCCCATCAGCAGTTGGTCGCGTTTAGTCAACT
>JAZRAD010000021.1:0-7673 GCA_045634405.1 Candidatus Enterousia sp. | reverse complement strand
TGACGCAATTGCTTCTATTCAACAATGGGGTGTGATGTCAGATCTTATTTTTGTTGATCCTCCATATCCCAGGGCTAATTTAGGTGTGGCATTTGTAAAGCGTTTACAAAAAGTTGCACGCAAAGGAACAATTGTTGTTTGGGAACAAGAAGCAATAAATTTCACAACCCCAAATACTGACAAGTGGCGTATTCTGCGTGATAAACAGTATGGACGCGCCAGATTTTTAATTTTACAAAAGATTTAAGCATGAATCTGATGGTTGTTTTTCTGTGATTTTTGGAATATTTTTATTTAAGATTCAAATGTATTTATCAGATAAAAATGCATTGAATACCAGCAAAAAAAATGAAAAACACCGATTTTTGTAAAAGCCGGTGTTTTTATGAGTTTTGCGATTAAATCGCTGAAAATTTTTGTTTTTTAGAATCACTCGGTTGTTTTACAGCTTTCTTCCATTAAATTTACTGGTAAATTCAATTGTCCTGTTTTTATAAGATGTAAAACACATTCATATTCTGCCCGTGTTTTTTTGCTGAGTTTTCTTGATAGCAACTTTTGTTCATAATATGCTTCCAGGTGTATCGTACATTTTCGTACATTTTCTAAAAATCTTATACATAAAGGACCCATACCAGATCGCACATATTCTTCATCTACATATCCCCATACATCATTACATGCATCAAATACATCTGCTAATGTATTAAAGTTATGTGATGGCAGTTTTGCCCCCACAAGAGACGTTGCTTCTGTACAGTTATTTATACTTCCGTCAACATAAGTCATATATGTTTTTACAAAATCAGCACACTCAGACTTATCAGTATAATATACGACGTTCATACACTCCCTTAAAATATCTTGTGCTGAAAGTTCATCTTTTTCATGTTCTAAAAAGAAAAGCATTATATCTGCACGATTATCTTCGTCGGATAAATGCATAATGGCACTATCCAAAGCACTCCAATTTATTTTTGTTGCATCTGTTATATCATTTACAACCTTAACAGCTGCATTTGCAAAATTACAAATAAAACTGAAACATATACCCAGTAATATCTTTTTCATTATTTCAGCGCCTCCTCGCATTTATCAGCTATTTTAACTACTTTTTTTATTGCACTTATTTGTGTCGCGTTAAATATAGTTGCAATTACTGATGTACCTGTTGCACCGCCAGCCAATACATTAGACGTTGTATTTAAATTTTTTTCTTTGTCCTTATTTTCATTTTGACGAACAGAATCAGAATTTGCAGATGCCGATGTTATTGTTCCAACAATCGCCAAAGCAGCGCCTGTTCCGCTTGATATCGCTGCGCCTTTGGCTTTTTTATTTATACTGGACAAATCGGCATATTCCCAATCCCCACATTCATGAATAATTGTGTTTGCTTTGTTAATTGTTGCGGAATCAGAAGTATTTTCAAGCTGTGATTGTGTTTTTATATTTTGTAATTTTTTTACTTCTGTGACACAATTATTTATACGCGATTGTAAATCATCGTTAACTTTGTTATTTGCAGCAATAATTGTCCCAGCGGCATCCATTACTGCCGTTCCAGCCAGCGTCCCAGTTCGAATATTTCCCAAAGTTTTAGAATTTTGTTCTAATTCTTTTAATTTTTCTGAATCTGTCTTTAAGGTTGATGTATCGGTTGTGGCATTCTCTATAAAATCGTCTATTTGCTTATAAAAATTGGATTCATCGGCTAAAATATGTGTCTCTGGGTTTGTATCAGAAGATATCAATTTGGCGATTTTTGATTTAAGCAATTCGTAATCTTCATCGACCTTTTTCTTGGCTATACCAGTTCCTAATGCGACGCCGCCTGCAATACTCCCAACCGATGTTACAGCAGTATTTATGCCCGCCATTTTTTTCAAATCGGACATAGAATCAGAAATTCCTGAACATGCAGACCTTGTTAATTGTATTTGCGCTGACAAATCGTCACCCATTGCAATACCAAACCCCACGCAGTAAAATACGGTTGTGACTAAACACAAATGCTTTTTCATAGAATACCCCCCCCGTTTCGTTGACAAAATAAGTATAACAAAACCAAATAAAAAAATCAACCGTATTTATAATGTTGTTTATCTTTGAAATTCCTGCAAAAAATCGCGATTTTCTTGTTTTATGAGTTGTTTAACAGCCGTATTAAATTAAATCTTGGTTTAATTTCAACACTAAAAATTAGATTCAAAACTGCGTGTATTGTAGGCTTGAACATTTTTTAATTCATTTCAATAAATATGAACAAACAACCAAAAGGATTTTTTATGATTTATGCGTATTGTCGGGTATCAACCACCCACCAAACCGAAGAAAATCAACGTTTTGTGATTGAAAAATTCGCAGACGAAAACAACATTAAAATCGACATCTGGGTCAAAGAAACAATATCTAGTGGAAAACGATTATCGGAACGAAAACTTGGTAAATTGATTCCGCAGTTAAAATCTGGGGACATATTGATCACAACTGAAATTTCGCGTCTAGCACGAAGTTTAATGGAGTTAATGGGTATATTACAGACCTGCCTTGAAAAAGAGTGTCAAATTTGGACGTTGAAAGAAAATTTTCGTCTTGGAACAGATGTTCAATCAAAGGTTCTGGCATTTGCGTTTGGGTTGTCTGCGGAATTATCAAAATCATTATTACAGGCGCGTGTTCGTGAAAGTTTGGCGCGTTTAAAAGCAGATGGAAAAAAACTTGGACGACCATTTGGTTCAAAATCGCATGAATTAAAACTGGAAAAACACCGAAAACGGTTAGAATGGATGTTAAAACATGGATTCGGCAAACCAAAAATAGCAAAATTATTAGGTGTTCATAAATGCACAATATATAATTATTTAAGGAATAAAAATATAAATCGGGTCGACTAAGTATATAATTTCCAATAATCTTCTTGATTTTTCAAAGTTTTTAAGTAATAATATGCCCCGCACAGCACCCTTGGAGGCTGTGAAACAATAACCAAAATGCTATAAAAGGATAAAAAATGGCAATAAATGTAAACGCAGAAATTCGCAACGTTGCTGGCAAGGGGGCCGCACGTAGCATCCGCAATAACAAAAACATCCCTGCAGTTATCTATGGGGAAAAGAAAGCCCCTGTTGCAATTGAACTGAATGGTCATGAATTCGGGATGTTGCTGAATACACCAAGCTTGCGGACTAAATTGTTCCAAATCAAAACAGCCGAAGGTACAGAAGATGCAATGTTGATGGATATTCAATATCATCCAGTATCTGACGCACCAATTCACGTTGACTTTAAACGTATCGATGTTAAAAAACCTGTGAACGTTGTTGTTCCTGTTGAAGTTATCAATGTTGAAACATCTAAAGGTTTGAAATTGGGTGGTACATTGAACTTTGCAGTACGTAAAGTTGCATTGCGTGGTTTGGTTGATGTTATGCCAGAAAAAATCGTTATTGACTTGGCGAACTTGACAATCGGTGACGTGGTTCACGGTTCTGACTTGGTATTGCCAGCTGGTATCGAATTGGGCTTGCATCAGGCTGAATTGGCGTTCGCTATTATCGGCGGTAAAATGCCAATGGAAGAAGATGAAAAAGCCAAGGCTGCTGCAATGGCTGCATCAAAGAAATAATCTCTTTGATTTGAAAAAGATTATCCACCCAAACGGGTGGATTTTTTTTTAAGAAAATATGTCTGTTGCCCCTTGAAAAGATTTTTTGCATAACTATATGGTGGGTAAAGCAAAAATTTTAAGGAGTGAAATATGGGAAAAGTAATTGGTATTGACTTGGGTACAACTAACTCGGCCATGGCGTTTATGGACGGGTCAGAACCAAAAATTATCGAAAATTCCGAAGGTCAGCGTACAACACCTTCTGTTGTTGCATTGACAAACAATGGCGAACAGTTGGTTGGTATTACTGCCAAGAATCAGGCTGTAACAAATCCTGAAAATACAATTTATGAAATTAAACGTTTGATGGGCTTGCGTTTTGATAGCCCTGCTGTCAAAGAAATTGCAGCACGTGTGCCTTATAAAATCGTTGCTGGCGAAAACGGCGACGCATGGGTTGAAATGGATGGCAAGAAATATGCACCATCTCAAATCTCTGCGATGATTTTGGCAAAGTTAAAGAAAGACGCAGAAAGCTATCTGGGCGAAACAGTAACAGATGCTGTTATTACTGTTCCTGCGTATTTTAACGATTCTCAACGTCAGGCAACCAAAGACGCAGGTCGTATCGCAGGTTTGAATGTTTTGCGTATCGTGAATGAACCAACTGCCGCTGCGTTGGCATATGGTTTGGACAAAGGTAAAGACGGCGTTATTGCTGTTTATGACCTTGGTGGTGGTACATTTGACGTGTCTATCTTGGAAATTGTTGATGGTGTGTTCGAAGTAAAATCAACAAATGGTGATACAGCATTGGGTGGTTCAGATTTTGACGCACGTATCTTGGAACACTTGATTGCAGAATTTAAATCACAGACTGGTATTGATTTAACTGGTGATAAATTGGCGTTGCAACGCTTGAAAGAAGCTGCAGAAAAGGCAAAAATTGAATTGTCATCAAAGACATCAACGGATATCAACCTGCCTTATTTGACAGCAGACGCATCTGGTCCAAAGCACTTTAATACAACGTTGACACGTGCAAAGTTGGAATCTTTGGTTGCAGATTTGATTGAACGCACAATTGAACCTTGCAAAAAAGCATTGAAAGATGCTGGATTGGAAAAATCTCAAATCAACGAAGTTATCTTGGTTGGTGGTCAAACACGTATGCAAAGGTTGCAGAAACAGTAAAAGAATTCTTTGGTCGCGAACCACACAAAGGCGTAAATCCAGACGAAGTTGTTGGTATGGGTGCTGCAATCCAAGGTGGTGTATTAAAAGGCGATGTCAAAGACGTTTTATTGCTGGACGTTACACCATTGTCATTGGGTATTGAAACATTGGGCGGTGTATTTACACGCTTGATTGACCGCAATACAACAATCCCAACCAAGAAATCACAGGTATTTAGTACTGCCGAAGATAATCAATCTGCTGTAACGATTCGTGTGTTCCAAGGCGAACGTGATATGGCGGCTGATAATAAACTGTTAGGTCAGTTTAATCTGGAAGGTATTGCCCCTGCTCCACGTGGTATGCCACAGATTGAAGTGTCTTTTGATATTGACGCAAACGGTATTGTTCATGTGTCTGCAAAAGATAAAGGTACTGGCAAAGAACAGGCAATTTCAATTAAATCAGACGGTGGCTTGTCCGAAGATGAAATCAAGCGTATGGTTGATGAAGCTGCCGCAAATGCCGAGGCTGATAAACTGAAACGTGAACTGGCCGAAGCGAAAAATACAGCTGAAACAGCGATATTCAGTATTGAAAAATCACTGAAAGAACATGGCGATAAAATCAGCGAAGACGAAAAGAAATCGATTGAAGATGCTAAAAAAGAATTGGCAGACGAATTGGCCAAGGCCGATGCGACTGCGGCTTCTTTGAAAGAAAAGACAGATGCGTTGGCAGAAAAAGCCATGAAGTTGGGCGAAGCTGTCTATAAAGCATCACAGGCAGAACAAACCGGTGAAGAACAGAAAAAGAACGACGACGGAACTGTTGATGCGGACTTTTCTGAAAAGAAATAAAAAATCCCCCGGCTGGGGGATTTTTTATTGGTATTTGCTGTTTTTCATCTATACTCATAAAACTAACAATAAAACAAAGGTTGTGTTTATGACGGCAATAAAATCTGTTGTATTAAAAAAGACAAGAACTGATGATGGTTGTGTCGCAGAATTTTATAACCCTGTTTGGGGACGTTTTGTAATTGAATGTAAGTATGATGCTGATCAGCCACATTTTAATAATATGATTAACTGTATGCGGGTTGGTGATTATTATCTTGTCAGTGGTAAACGTCATAACGAAGTTGATGCGGATGTGCGTGAATTTAGTATTGTTAAATATATGTCGCGTGAAACAGATAATGCGCGTCAGTCAAAACGCGCGCTGGCAATACCAAATATGTCTGTGCGTGAAATAGACAGATTGGCAGATGATACGTTGATGCGTTTGACTTATGCGCCGTATCAAACAGAATTGGAAACCGTGTATAGCATAATCAAAGATAAGTTTTATGAAACAAATTTGACGCCAAATACGCATTTGTTTAAAGATTTGCGGTTTGATTCGTTGGATTTTGTTGAATTGTTGATGTTTGTTGAAAACGAATTGAATTTGCCTGCGTATTCGTTGGATTTTTCTGAAAAAGTTGCAAATTGTATGACTGTTGGTGGTTTGGCTAAAAAGGCAAAGCGTATTGCCAAACGCACACTGCAAACACCTGTTGTTAAACAAACGCCAGTTGCAGAAAAAAAGAATTTATGGGATAAAATAAAGCAAAAGTTTCATTGTTTTAGTAAATAAAAATACCGCCATTTGGCGGTGTTTTTATTCTGTATAATCGTATAACCAATAGTTTTTGTTGTGTTTGCTGTCAAATATACGGAACTTTGTATTTGTGTTTTTGTTTATTGTTTTTGATGTTGCCGACAGTCCACCATAATATGGAATGTTTGATATACTGAATACAAGTACGGGTGTTGTTGTTGGTTTTGTCGGCGTTAGTTTCATTGTTATGTCTTTGCCAATATGTAATGTTTTTGGTGTTAAACATTGTGTTATGTTGTTTGAATCAATGTATGTAACTGTGCCGGATGGGCATGGAGTACATGCAACCTTGCCGGACCAATCGCGTTCAAATCCAGTTTTGTATTGAACTGTATTTGCAGGACATTGTGTGTTAAGAGTATTGTTGTAGAAAATTCTGGACATAGGACCCGAACTGTAGTCTTGGCTATTTAGATTCTCAAATAAATTTACGGGTACTGTTCCTGTCATGCTTGTGCAGTTGGCAAATGTTTCATAAAACATCTGGTAAGCAGGTTTGCCCGTGATGTTTTTAAATAATCCGTTTGGTATGGATTTTAGATTGTAGCAACGAGAAAATGTGTAAATAAATAGTTCCGAAACGGGTTGGGTAATGCTGGCAAACAAATTTTGTGGAATTTCGCTTAAAGATCTGCATTCGGCAAACGTGGCCCGAAATAACCCATATGCGCTTTCTGTTATGTTTGAAAATAAAGTTGGTGGAATTTGTTTGAGGCTATGGCAATCTTGGAATGTTGACCAAAACATATATGAAGCAGTTCCTGTTATGTTTGGCACAAGGATGGATGGAATTTTTTTTATGGATGTACAGCCCTTGAAAGTACCTTGAAGTAATGAACGTGCAGGCTTTTTTATGTCATCAAATAATCCTTCGGGAACTTCGGTTAATGCAGTACAGTCCCTGAATGTTTCGTAAAACAAATCTGGTGCACCGTCTATGCCGTGAAACAATTCGCTTGATAAAGTTTTCAAGTTGTATGCACCTACGTAAGCTTTGTAAAAATCTGGCGAACTTCCGTTGGGCAAAGTTCCAAAAACGGCGCCAGGGTGGCCTGTTAATGCTGTAATGCTGTTGATGGTGCTAAAAGTTATTGTGTTGCTTGATGAATACTCAGTTGTTTTTCCAGAGATACTGATGGTATACGTGTTGTAAGGGTCGTATGAGTGAGAGTAAGAATTGCTATATGTTCTGGTGGTTGTTATGTGTTCAATTGTGCCATCA
>JAZRAD010000020.1:0-2024 GCA_045634405.1 Candidatus Enterousia sp. | reverse complement strand
TTTTCAAATTCGTGCGGATTCTGAAAAACTTTATACAACTGCATCGGGGCATGTTTTGTCTGGAGAAACAGTACGCGATGCTTTTCGTCGTGAGATTCGCGAAGAAATAGGATTGGACACGGATGTATCTGATGCAATTCCTTTGGAAATTGTATTCTGGCGACAAGATAAACCGCATAAAAATTGGTATGACCGCGCATTTGCTCATATTTATGCAAATAAAATACCAACAGGATTTACAGATTTTCATTTTCAACCAGACGAAGTTGCAGGATTAGTTCGTATAAACGCAAAAGATTGCTTGGATTTGTTGATGGACAAAAAAACATCTGTGCGTGCGACAAAAATTACAGCCGACAAAACAATAGAAGTAGATATTACTAAAAACGATTTTTTGGCTGCACCAAATGAAACACCTATCGTTAAATACGGTTTTGTATTACAGAGCATTATTCAGCAAAACTGATATATTTAAGGATATGATAGTTTATAACTTAAATCCCTATACAAAGAGCAAAGGGTAAAATCTATGAATATCAAAGTAATTGCACCAACAGAAAAACACATTGAACAGATGGTAAAATTGGCAGATACAGCACGCCAACATCATATCGATATTCTGGACGGATATTTCAAGGTAGACGCTTCATCTGTTGAGCGTGATGTCATTGTACAACATATGTCCCAACCAGAAAATCATATAATCTTGATTGCAATTGACGATACGGCCAAAGTCTGTGGATTAATATTAGGCGATATTGTATATAAGCCATGGCTGGAAAAATCAAAAATAGGCAACGCTTCCAACTTTGTTGTTGATGCTTCTGTTCGCAGACAAGGTATTGGAACTAAATTGATGGACGCGTTTATATCAGAATGCAAAAAACGCGGTTTACAGTCAGTAACACTGGGGGTATTTAATAAAAATAAACCCGCTTATGATTTTTATACTAAATACGGCTTTGAACCAATCACACAAAAAATGCATATAAACATATAAAATTATTCCACTTGAAAATCGCGTTTTTTAATGATAGTATTATTTTTGTCATATGGCATGGTGTTGTATGACCGCGGATTTAAATCCTTACTTGTCCTGCGTCAATGGACTAAAACAGGAGTCTTAAAATGTTAAAAACTGCAGAAGCGGTGTCACTGGGACACCCAGATAAAATTTCCGATTATATTTCATCTTATATCTTGGATCGTATGATTGAAATGGACAGTTCCGTCAAATACGCGGTCGAAGTTATGGTCAAAGACAATACCGTTGTCTTGGGCGGTGAAATAACAGGTGATGTTGATTTATCAAACGTAACCGAATATGTTAAATCTGCGCTGCGTGAAATCGGATATGACAGTCATTATTCATCCATTTGGGGTGATTATGCAATCAATATAAACAAACTGAACGTTATAAATCTTGTCGGCGTGCAATCGCCAGACATAAATCGTGGTGTTGCAGGTGGCGCATGGGGCGACCAAGGTGTATTCGTTGGTTACGCGTGCCATGGACCCGATAACATCAATTTGGAATTATATCTGGCACGCAAGTTAAACAGTGCCTTATATGATTTGGCACGAAATTCGGATAACTTGGGACTGGCCATAAAAACACAAATCACGATTGACGAACATGGCAAGATAAAAACTGCGATTGTTGCAATTCCAATGTTGCAACAACAAGACCTGACCCAGTTTATCATTGATACGCTGGGGCAAGAGCCACAAGACATTACTGTCAACGGCACAGGGATTTATACGTATCATTCGTCTATTGCAGATTGTGGTGTAACAGGCCGAAAACTGGCATGCGATTTTTATTCAACTGCATCGCCAATTGGTGGCGGTTCGCCATGGACCAAGGACGCAACCAAGGCTGATTTAACGCTGAATTTATATGCGCGATATCTGGCACTGGAACATTTGGGTCGGAACGATGAATGCTGGGTATATTTATCGTCGTGTATTGGGCAGAAACTGTTGCCCAGTGGACTGATAAAAACAATCCGCAACGGTGTAAT
>JAZRAD010000019.1:0-4746 GCA_045634405.1 Candidatus Enterousia sp. | reverse complement strand
GCGTGCCATATCGCGAACAACAGCGTCTGCACGAACATTAAATGCGATAACAATTGCGCCAGATGCAGTTGCCAGACGGATATCGCCTTCGGTAATCTGACCGACGCCAGAAGACAGAATTTCAACGCCAACTTTGTCAGTATTGATATCTTTGACCATATCTGTGATTGCCTCTACCGAACCTTGTACGTCTGCGCGCAAGATTATTGGCAATATCAGTTTTTTGTTGTCGTCGCGTTTTGCAAACAATTCTTCCAGACTTGAGCGTTTTACAGCGTTTGCCTTGTCTTTTGCCTTTTGTGAACGGTATGCTGCAACTTCGCGTGCCTGTGCGTCTGTTTCCATAACGCGCAGTTCATCGCCAGCACCCGGAACAGAGTCCAAGCCCAGTACAATTGCAGGCTGACCAGGGCGTACAGATTTTACGCGTTCGCCGTTTGAATTTATCAATCCACGGACACGACCAAATGTTTCGCCAACAACAAATACATCGCCGATTTTCAATGTTCCTTGACGCATCAGAACAGTTGCAACAGAACCCAAACCTTTTTCTTGTTTGGCTTCTACAACGTATGCAACAGCTGGCATTTCTGCATCAGCCTTTAAATCCATCATTTCTGCCTGTAACAAGATTGCTTCTTCCAGTTTGTCCAATCCGATTTTCTTGGTCGCAGAAATTTCAACGCATTGAACGTCGCCTCCCATTTCTTCAACCTGAACTTCTTGTTGTAACAAGTCTGTTTTTACGCGCATTGGGTTTGCTTCGGGCAGGTCGATTTTATTGATTGCAACGATAAATGGAACCTTGGCTGCGCGAATATGGTTTATCGCTTCGATTGTCTGTGGCATAATTGAATCATTAGCAGCCACAACCAATACAACAATATCTGCCATCTGTGCGCCACGGGCGCGCATAGCAGTAAACGTTTCGTGACCTGGGGTATCCAAGAAAGTAATCATTGGGCCCGTTTTTGTTTTAACTTCGTACGAAGAAACATGCTGTGTAATGCCGCCAGCTTCGCCTGCAGCAACATTTGCGTTACGGAATGCGTCCAGCAAAGATGTCTTACCATGGTCAACGTGTCCCACCACAGTAACAACAGGTGCGCGTGGAGTCATCTTTTCTGGGTTTGGTTCGCGTTCCAAGATTTCTGCGTATGGTTTTACATCAACGCGTTTAACAGTTGCACCAAATTCCCCAGCGATAAGTTCTGCTGTATCTGCATCAATAGACTGATTTACAGATACCATCATACCCATTTCCATCAGTTTTTTGATAACATTACCTGCTTTTTCCGCCATTGCAGCAGCCAGGTCCTTGACAGTAATTGTATCGCTCAATGTAACAACGCGTTCAACCTTTTGCGGGGCAGAAAATACAGCGCGTGCTTTTTCGCGGAAACGTTTCAAAGATGCTTCGGATCTGCGGCGATTTGCGCCACGCAGGCCGATTTCATCTTCGTCATCTCCATCGCCGATAACAATGTCGCGTAGATGTATTTTGCCGGACTTTTTAAAGTCTTTCTTAGAATTATTAAACTTGTTGCCACGTTCTTCATCGTCATTATCACGATTTTTGCGTGCACCCCCAGCAACAGCATTGTTTGTAAATACTTTTTGCTGTGGCGCAGGTTTAGATCGTGTTTGTGGTACTTCTTCGGCAGGTTCTGACACCGGCGTGGTTGTTTCGCGTGCCGCCAATTGCGATTTTACTTTTTCGTACTCGCGGTTTTCGCGTTCGATTTCAGCAGCGCGTGCAGCACGTGCAGCTTCTTCTTCGGCTTCGCGTTTTTTGCGTTCTTCTTCGCGTGCCTTGGCAGCAGCCAACACCGCACGCAGTTTTTCATCTGCAGCATTTTTTTGTGCCACAGGCGCCTTTGGTTCGTCGCGCAATTCCTTGCTATCAGGTGCGATAACACGACGGCGTCGTTCAACAAAAACGGAATCTCCTTTTTTGCTGCGAACGGCGTCAGTTGTTACAGATTTTCCAAGTGTCAGTGTTGCCATATATGCCACTCCGTTTGTTTTTCTTTATTATTCTTCTACTTCGTCTTGATTGATATTGTATGCGATTTCACGTGCCTTCATAATTACACGACCAGCCAAGCGGTTGGACATAGAATCTTCGCCCAAGATTTCAATCAATTCGTCTGTCGACAAGTCTGCCAAATCTTCTAATGATTTGATACCTGCGTTACCCAATTGCATAATGATTGGGCGTTTGATAAATGTAAAGTTCAACAAGTCATCAGACATACCCAGTTTGTGACCATTTTCGATATAGTCCTTTTCAACTTTTTCCAGATAGTCTTTTGCACGTTTTTGCAATTCAGCAGCCAGTTCTGGGTTAAATCCTTCGATTTCTTCTAATTCTGCGATGTCAACGAAAGCAACTTCTTCGATTGTGCGGAATCCTTCGGTAATCAGCAATTGTGCAATCATTTCATCAACATCCAATCCGCCGATGAACAATTCTGTTTTTTCTTTGAATTCTTTTGCACGTTTTTCTTGTTCTTCTGTTTCGTTCATAACGTCAATGTTCCATCCTGTCAATTGAGAAGCCAAGCGAACGTTCTGACCACGACGGCCAATTGCCAAAGACTGTTGATCTTCGTTTACAACGACTGCTGCGCTGCGTGTATCTTCATCAACGATGATTTTTGCGACCTTGGCAGGCTGCATTGCATTTACGATAAATACAGCAGGGTCTTCAGAGTACAAGATAACGTCAATCTTTTCACCATGGCATTCATTGATAACAGGTTGGATACGTGTACCTTTGATACCAACTGTCATACCCACAGCGTCAATAGATGGGTCTTGTGTTTCTACTGCGATTTTAGCGTGTGAGCCTGGGGCGCGTGCCACAGATTTAATTTTGATAATACCTTCATAGATTTCAGGAACTTCTTGAACGAATAATTTTTCCATGAACATTGGGTGTGTTCTAGTCAAGAAGATTTGTGGGCCTGTATTTGAACGAACAACGTCCATAATCAGTGCGCGAACACGGTCGCCCACAGCCAACTTTTCCCCAGGGATAAGTTCTGTACCCTTGATATAACCTTCGGCCTTGCCATTGATATCAACGAAAACGCTGCCGAATTCGATACGTTTAACAACACCGCTGACTATATCGCCAATATCATCTTTGAATTCTTCGAATTGGCGACCTTTTTCTGCGTCGCGTACGCGTGTTGTCATAATTTGTTTTGCAGTTTGGAATGCCATACGTCCAAATTCTGGTTCTGGCAGTGCATCTTCAACAATATCACCAACAGATGGGTCTTTTGCATATTTTTTTGCCTGTGCTACAGTCAACATAGTGTTTGGGTTATATTCTTCGCCAGCAGCTTCGACAGATTCAATAACATCGAACAAGCGTTTAACATAGATTGCACCGTTTTTACGATCGATATTTGCGATTATATTAAATTCTTCGCCATATTTATGTTTAGCAATTTTTGCAATTGCGATTTCCAGCGTTTCAATAACGATATCGCGTTCAATTTGCTTTTCCTGTGCCAAAGAATCAATTGCCAACAGCAAGTCCTGACGAGGCATAGATACAAAAGACATTTATTCACTCCTTTGCGTTTGTTTAGATGTCTTATTGAAAGAGCGGGGTTTCTGCAACCCCGCCCTTAAAAAATTATTTAAGAACAAGTATTATTATATACACGAATCGTAAAATTACAAGTAAAAAATAAAAGTCTAGCATTGTGTTTTTTTTTGATTTATAATTCAGCTGCTATGATGAAAATACTAAGAAACTTGTTCATGCCAGCCGCAAGTAAAACAACAGCTGGCGCATTGGCGACCAAATTTGGTCTGGAATTACGTGGCGATGCAAATGCGCCTGTTCGTGGTGTTGCACCGATTGCAGATGCAAAATCTGGTCAGTTGGCTTTTTATTCCACAGAACAAAACAGTAACGCGTTCAAGATTTTACCAATATCAGTATTGGAAAACACACGTGCAACTGTTATCTTGGTTCAGCCAGAAATGGCAAAACACGCACCTGCTGGCACAACTTTGTTGATAACAGACAGTCCGCGTGGAAATATTGTAAAAATTTTGGGCGAAATCTATCGTGAAAAGCCACGATATGGTATCAGCAAACACGCGTTTATTGAACGTGGCGTATTTTTTCGCAAAAAGCGTTCTAATTATGTTGGTCAGTTTGTAACAATTGAACGCGGTGCGTCTATTGAACCAGGGGTCAAGATTTATCCAGGTGCGTTTATCGGACGTGGCGTTGTGCTGGGACGTAACACGATTGTACACAGTGGGGCACATATTGAAAACGCAACAATTGGTGCAGACAGTGTTATAAATGCGAATGCTGTAATTGGTAAAGATGGGTTTGGTTATACCCGTCAGCAGGGCAAGAATGTATTTATTCCACATGTTGGTCGTGTTGTTATTGGCGAACGTGTATCTGTTGGTGCAAACACTTGCATTGATCGTGGTGCGATGACAGACACTACGATTGGAAATGGAACCAAGATTGATAACTTGTGCCAGATTGCGCATGGTGTTGTTGTTGGTTCTGAATGTTTCTTGGCCAGTGGTGTTGGTTTGGCTGGTGGTGTTGTTGTTGGCGATCGTGCATTATTGGGCGGTCATGTTGGCGTTGCCAACGGGGTCAAGATTGGAAACGATGCGTCTGTTGGCGCAAACAGTGGCGTTTTTCGCAATATTCCAGACGGGGAAAGCCATATGGGCTATCCAGCGGGGCCGGGT
>JAZRAD010000018.1:0-2128 GCA_045634405.1 Candidatus Enterousia sp. | reverse complement strand
TGCATAATGTGTATGTTCTTTATGGGGCATACACGACAAACGCAGATGTTATCGCCAAGAAAACTTTTCTTTCGTCATTTGTGTGTGGTGGTTATGCCCCGCTTTTGTTTAAAAACTTGAAATTTCAGAATTTTATACTACAATTAAACAGAAATGATTAAATTTTTAAATATCTTTTCTGTTTTTCATCACACCCAGTTGGGTGGGTATTAGCATATTGTTATTTTATATGATATAATTGACATAAATAAAATGTCGCACTTTCTAATATTAAAAATAGGAATAAAAAGATGGATTTAAAACCAACAAAACCGTTATCGGGTTTTATAGAATTGTTACCAGCGCAACAACGTTGCTTTGACTTTTGCGCAGCGCGTATGTTGGGTGTATTAAAAACAACCGGATTTAACCAACTGGATTTGCCGGCTATTGAACGTGCCGAAGTTTTAACAGATAAAGATAATTGGGATGAAATTGAAACACAGATGTTCTTGTTCCAAAAGGGCGATACAAAAATGGGATTGCGTTATGATGGAACAGTTGGTCTGTCACGATATGTTGCGGGTCATCTGAATGATTTGACTTTTCCGTTCCGCGCCAGTCAGTTTTCAAAACGTTATCGTGGTGAACGTGCACAGCGTGGTCGATATCGTGAATTTTATCAGATGGATATGGATATAATGGGTGTCAATTCGTTATCAACGAATTATGATGCAGAAATTATTTCTGTGATTCAGCGAACATTAAATTCTGTGTCAGAATTTATTGGTGGTAACTGTGTGCGTGTTGGTTCGCGACCATTTTGGGACGCGTTATTTGATTATTTGGAAATGACAGATATTCAGAAAAAAGACGTGTTCGTTTTAATCGATAAAAAAGATAAAATGGGCGATGAAGACTTTGCCGAAGGGTTAAAAGATACATTAAATGACACAGAAAAAGAAAATCAAATTAAGTCTGTGTTTACAAATGGTTATTCTGCGTTCTTAAACAAGTCTGATAAGTTGGATTTGGCGATTTCAGAACTGAATAAGTTTATGGAAACTTTACAGATGTTCGGTGTGGAAAATGCAGAAATCGATTTGTCGATTGCACGTGGTTTGGCATATTATACGGGTCTGGTATTTGAATTTAAATCGTTAAAATATCCAGAACTGGGAACTGTGGCTGGTGGTGGTCGTTATGCTGATTTGGCAGGTAAGTTTAGTAAGACTAAAATTATCGGTGTTGGTGCGGCGATTGGTTTTTCTAGAATATTTGTTGCATTGATGGAATCGGGGCAGATTGATTTGACGCAATTTGAATCGCCAGTTGATGTAACTGTATTGTGTATGGGAAATGAAAATTTATCGTATGCCGTGTCTGTTTTAAATGCGTTGCGTGATGAAAATATTGCGTCAACTGCGTATTTAGAGGCAGAAAAGAAGTTTAAAAATCAAATTGAATACGCTGATAAAATAAAATCTAGATTCAGTATGATAATCGGCGAAACTGAGAAAGAAAATCAAGTTGTTGCATTAAAAAATATGACGACCGGTGAACAGGTCTTGTTGTCTGTTGCGGATGCAATAAAAACTATAAAGGCGATATAATGATTGTTGAACAAAAACTAAAAGATATTCAGGTTCGATTTGCTGATATCGAAGCACAAATGAATACAGGTAATGTTGCTGGTGATGAATTGGCAAAACTGTCCAAAGAATATTCAAGGTTGTCGGAAATTATTCCGCTGATAAATGAATATTTTCAAATTGTCGCAGGTATTGCAGATGCGCGTGAAATGCAAAATGATGCAGAATTGCGCGAGATTGCAAACGATCAGTTGCATGAACTGAATCATCTGTTGCCAGATGTTGAAAAGAAATTACAAATTGCATTGTTGCCACGCGATGACGCGGACGATAACAGTGTTATTATGGAAATTCGTGCCGGTGTTGGTGGTGAAGAATCTGCGTTGTTTGCAGGTGATTTGTATAATCAGTACAAATCTTATGCCTTGCGTCAGGGCTGGAAGGTAGAAGTTATCGAAGAAAACGCAACATCGTTGCGTGGATATAAAGAAATTGTCTTTAAAATTGATGGTGCAGGTGCATATGGGCGTATGAAATTTGAATCTGGTATTCATCGT
>JAZRAD010000017.1:0-3552 GCA_045634405.1 Candidatus Enterousia sp. | reverse complement strand
AATATCTGTCGTCGCTGCGTGTCATATATGTTTTAAATCCATTTGCATCTAATTTGTTTTTTAATTTCTTGGCGACTGACAAAACAATATCTTTTTCACGTGTTCCGCCCTTGCCGATGCAGCCTGGGTCCTTGCCACCATGCCCTGCATCTATAACAATAATATATTTGCGAGACGCAGTTATCGCAGTCGTCGGAACCGCCGAGGCCGTTGTATATTCAGACACATTGCCATATTCAGACGCAGATGGCGCAGCCGTCTTGGCCGCAGGTGCAGTCCCCGCCATAAAGTCTAAGACCAAGCGATAATCACTGTCGCCATTTGGTTCCAGTATCATAATACTGCCCTTGGCAATTTCGGAAATCGGCTTGCGTAAAACAGCAGTTATCTTTAAGCTGTCCCCAATTTGCGTTTGTGTAATAGATGACACCAGTCCACCAGATGCCAATTTTGGTGTTATAGAACTATTTAGCGCTGTATTGGGCAATGTAACTACCAGCTGATTCGTCGGATAAGACAAACTGTACGACGGACGCGACAATGTTTCAATAACCAGACGTGTTTTATTATTTGGCTGAACCCCTGTGCGCAAAGACTGTAATGAATTTCGTGCAGCGAATGCCACACGTGGCAAAAAGGCCGTCATCAACACAGAAAAACTTGTTATTTTTAAAACATCACGTCGTGTAAACTTCATAGGAAATATTTTACCAAAAAAACAAACTTTTTCCAAGATAAAAAAACCGCCATTTGGCGGTTTGAATTATTTGTATGTGCAATTTGCCGTTACTTGGGCCAACAACGATTGTTCTTGTGACGTCATTTGCGCAACAGGAACAACATAACATCTGGCACTATCGCGCAAAATGAACACCTTGGTACCACGTGCATATGCGCGTTGCATATTATCCATTTCAGCACTATTAAAGAATGCGTTTTGGAATGTTGCAGGATTTGTTAACGCAGCATTTACAACCTGATAAGCATCATTTGCATTATATATATTTGTTCTGGACGTAACCTCCATCCAAATAGGTTGATTCGCATATGGATTTTCAACCTGTTGATTTGTTGTTGGAAAAGCAGCAGCAACAGCCAAATTTGCAACAGTTTGTAATGCAGAAGGCCCATTTGACGTCGTGTGTGCGGCTGTGTTTATTTGCAAATTTTCACCGCACGCCAAATTCATACGATTTGTATAACCAGCCAACACAGCATCAACCGCTGCTTGCCAATTATCACCTTTGCTGTTTACTTCCATGCTAACAATTTTTTCTGCCCATCCCCAAATATCAGCACCAACATTACCAGCAGAAGCAAAACGTGTAACCATTTCTGCACTGCCACCTGGGACACCAGAACCACAGTAGTCTGTTAAATATGAATTTAACATGCTGTTTGTTTCGTTCCCATACGCTAATGCAACGGAATGACATGCCATCGCCGCTTCAAGTTCTTG
The DNA here is from genome assembly GCA_045634405.1 of Candidatus Enterousia sp. Lineage (GTDB taxonomy): Bacteria > Pseudomonadota > Alphaproteobacteria > Rs-D84 > Rs-D84 > Enterousia. The sequence goes on along the minus strand of JAZRAD010000017.1, from coordinate 2,093 downwards.
ACGACGTTGAATACATAAATCAGAGTGAGATTTAGACAGTTTGTCTGCCATATTTGCCATTGATAAATACGATGCAACCTCTTGCTGTACGTATGAAGGACACAATCTGGCCGCAGTATTCATACCATTTTGACCGTTGCGCATATTTACAGCATACTGTGGCAATAAAATTTCCGTGTCACGTTGCAGACACAACAAGGCGTAATTATACAAATCACTTTCTGTTGCATACTGACATTTTGAAGATGTTTGACCAGGCACAATTGTAACATCACCACAAAAATCTGCCAAACATTCAAAAATCTTGGTACGACACGCAGTATCTACATCTGGTTGTGTTACCATATAATATGTATTACGTTGATTTGTTTTGTATGTCTGTGCCAATCCTGCGTTACCACGCAAACCATTACTTGCAGTTGGCGTTTGTATAATCGTACCACGCGCACCACCGTTTGATCCAACAGTTCCTGCAGATACGGCAAACGCAGAATTCCCTGCAAAACACGCACCAATCAAGCCAAACAAACATAAAATTTTATTCATGGATATCCCTCTCGTTGAGATGATTTTATCATATTTCAAAAAAAAAGCAAACATTCATTTGATTTAAAAAAATAAATTGATAATATTAAACACATGATGATTACAAATGAATTTTTACAGAAAATCTCAGACGACATTTCTGCCGTCAGGGGGTTTCTTTGACCCAGAACAATTAAAATCACAAATAAAAAAACTGGAAGAACAGGTAAACGCACCTGATTTATGGGACAATCCTGATAATGCACGCATTGTATTGCAGAAAAAATCTTCAATTGAAAAAACACTAAAAGAACTGTTAGATTTGGAATCGGATTACCACAGTTTGTACGAGCTGTTTGAAATCGCCCCCGATGATCAGGATGTAATTTCTGCGATTGAACAATTGGCGAACACTGCGCACAAGGCAAAGTTTATTACACTGTTCCGTGAACCAGCTGATAATAGCGGCGCATTTTTGTTTATTCAGGCCGGTGCCGGCGGGACCGAGGCGCAAGACTGGGCGCAAATGTTGTCGCGCATGTACGCCAGATGGGCAGAACGTCATAACTTTACCGCAGAAGTCATCGAAGAACACGAAGGTGACGTTGCAGGTATAAAAAATATAACATATCGCATCACTGGCGAACGTGCATATGGTTGGCTTAAAAATGAAATCGGCGTACACAGATTGGTCAGAATTTCGCCTTTTAACGCCAATGGCAAGCGTCAGACCAGCTTTGCATCTGTTGATGTTTGGCCAGACATTGATGATACAATTGAAATTGAAATCAATGACAAAGACCTGCGTATTGACACATATCGCGCATCTGGCGCAGGTGGCCAGCACGTAAACAAAACAGACAGTGCAGTTCGTATTACCCACATTCCAACAAACACTGTTGTAACCTGCCAAAATGAGCGTAGTCAAATTCAAAATCGCGAAATGGCAATGAAAATGCTGCGCAGCAAATTGTATGAACTGGAAATGCAAAAACGCGCCGAAGCCGAAGATGCCGCCAAGGCCGCACAAAAGAAAATTGAATGGGGCAGTCAAATTAGAAACTATGTTTTATACCCGTATCAGCTGGTCAAAGACGTTCGTACAAATGTTGAAAAAACAGATTCAGACGCTGTGCTGGATGGCGATTTAGACGATTTTATGCTGGCATCACTGCAACAAAATTAAAATACACTCTTGACTTTTATAAAAATTGACATAAAATGTCTTTTGACAACAAAAAGAGATTTTAATCATGAATCAAGAATTGTTTATCCTGCGCAAGTGTATAATTTTGAAACACTGCCCTGATGCGACGAACATAATGCCGCCTGTTGTAATTGGGGCGCAAAATAATGTGTTGATTGCTGAAACACCAAGTGGTCAAAAAGTTTTCAAATTTGGCGCGCCTGGTTTGGTTGAAAAAAATGCGGCTGTCAGCCAACTGTACAACATACGCGGAATTCCTGTACCGCATGTTACAGCCCATAAAGTTGATGGTGTTTGTTTTGAAAAATACGAAGTCGGATCGTAGCCATGTCGTTCTGTGAGCCAAGGCGTTGTAAAAGGG
>JAZRAD010000016.1:0-19053 GCA_045634405.1 Candidatus Enterousia sp. | reverse complement strand
TGTCAGTTATTGCATACGCAAATGGATTTACATTGTGGCATTACAGTTCAGCTGAAACATTGGCAACAATCACAGCAAATGGCTATTTTAATAATGTAAAAACACTGATGAACATTGGTGATATTATTATTGTCAACGCATACGATAATACTGCGATAAAGAAAATCAATATTACAGTTTTGAATGTAACAACTGTCGCATTGGCATAGTTTTTGATTATTTTCAGACCGGCGTTATTGCCGGTCTGTTGTTTTTTACAATTTAACAAAAAGGCACAATTATGCTTACAAAAATAGATTTATGTTCTATGGCTCTGTTAAAGCTGGGTGAATCACCGATACAGTCATTATTGGATGATACAGCTGCTGCAAAGTTATCCAGAACATTATTTGATACTGTTATTGATGCGTTGTTGACAATGCATCCGTGGCGATTTGCGTCCCAAGAAATCAAGTTAGTAAAAAATGCATCTGGTAATTTTCTAATTCCATCAGATGTATTGCGAGTCTTAAAAACAAATGGTCGTATTGTTGGCGACAAGATTTATTCTGATTCAGATAATATTTCTATTATTGCAGTAACAAAAACTGCACCAGAAAAATTTCCCAGTTATTTTGCAAGCCTTGCAGCAACGCGTTTAGCGATGGAATTTTGTGTGCCGTTGTTGGGCGACCAAACAATATTCCGTATGTTGGCGGCGTTATATGAATCTGAACTACAAACAGCCAAGTTCATAGACAGTACAACATCTGTTTGTGATTCTGTGTCTGATTTTTCGTTAGTCAGTTCCAGATTTTAAAAATATCAGGGGGTAAAAATGGCAGACTTTATAAAAACACAAAACTCTTTTTCAAATGGCGAAGTGTCCCCAGAATTTTTTGCATGCGATAATATAAACGGTTTATCAAAATTGGAAAATATGGACGTATTGTCCAGCGGTGCATTATCACGCAGACGAGGATTGACACAGATTACACAATTGTGTGGACCTGCGCGTTTGATTTCTTTTTCTGTGGCGAATAACGAAGAGTATATAATCGCCATGACAGATATGCATATGTATATCTATTGTAACAAAGAAAAATTTCAGGACTTAAAAACACCATGGCCGTATGATGCGTTGCCAATGCTGCAATATGCACAGCGGTTTGGAACAATGATATTTGTTCATCCTGATTTCCCGCCATATGTTTTGAAAAAGCAGGGTAATGTATTCGATATAGAGCGCTTTTCATTTGAAATCACAGAAACATTTCAGGAAAAAATTCCATTTATGAAATTTGATGACGCTGAAAATGTTCGTATAAAACTTAGCTCACATACAAATGGTAATAACTTTGCGACATTTACAACCAGTAAATCTTTTTGGGATCCAACTTGTGTTGGTTCGCGATTATTATTGTTGGATAAGCAATGGGAAATCACAGAATATATAAGCCCAACACAGGCAGTAGCCTATGTAAATGCATCGTATGACAGACCGGATGGTTGGGTTGCTGAGTGGTATGAATCTGCGTTTAGTGAACGTCGTGGTTGGCCACGCAGTATAACATTCCATCAAGACCGTTTGGTTTTTGGAGGAACACGTGATTGGCCAAGTGGTATTTGGATGTCACAGGTTGGAAGACACAGAAATTTTGATGCAGGTACAGGTCTTGATGACGAAGCAATTTTTGTTTCGTTACTATCACAAGAACGTCAGCAAATAAACACATTGGTCAGCAGTAATAACCTGCAGATTTTAACAAATTCAGGCGAATGGGCGATTGCCAGTAAACCGCTGACACCGACAAATGTTGATATAAAACAGCATACCTTCGTAGGGTCTTATACCGTACGATTCTTATCACCACAAAAAATAGAGGGTTCAACAGTCTTTGTCGCAGCAAATGGTCGTGATATTCGTGAACTAAGTCTTGATGAAATTGGTGAAAATTATAATGCGAATGATTTGTGTGCGTTTGCAAAGCATTTAATGACAACGCCGATTGACATTGCATACAACCAAGATACACAGCAATTATTTGTTGTGCGTGACGATGGCAAAATGGCGGTCTTAAATCAAAATAAAGCACTTGGAACTTCTGCATGGGGAACATATGTAACCGACGGAAAATTTATGTCAGTTGGTGTATGTGATGGCATAACATATACAGTTACACAGCGTGATGATTCAGTATTCTTGGAATATTTTGATGCGGATGCGTTGACGGATGCGGGAAAATATAATTTTTCATTTACTGCATCTGGCCTGCCACTGCGTTCATCTGGACACAGTGCCAGTCGTATCAAAGTTCGCAAAATTTCAGCACGTGTTATAAATACGAAATCTGTTTATATAAATCAGCATCGTATGACATTGCCAGATTATGTGTATGACAAAAACTCATCTGGATACAGTGGCGATGTTTCTTTGAATCAGTTGGGAACAATGCAGAACACAATCGAACCATTGTGGAAAATCCATGGTGACGAGCCATTATGTACAACAGTTCTGTCTGTTACTGTACATGGATGGTACACAATATAAATAACAATACAAAAAAAGGATTAAAATATGGGACAACTTGTATCTGATGTGACAGAAATCTTGGATTACAAAGATGCAAAAAAACAGGCGAAATCACAGCGTCAAGAAATTCTGGCACAAATGGCATCTGATGATGCAGAAAAAACAAATCTGATAAAAAAGGTTTTGGCGACTCAGCGTGCAAAATATGGTGCATCTGGTATGTCAAACAATGGCGTTACCGAAGGTGCTGTTTTAAAGCGTTTAAAAGATGAAACGTCCGCGTCGTATAATGAAAAGCGTCGCAATAACTTGGCAAAATTGAAAAATACCAAGGTCGCAAAACCAAACTTGTTAAAGAAATTGCTGGACAGATTTGACGATTTAATCGGATAACACAAAAGGAATCGATATGTATAAAATATCATACATTGCAGACGGTCAAAAAACAGAATTCAACTTTTCTTTTCCTTTCTTTCAGGTTGACGATGTTCGTGTCGCTGTGGACGATGTTGTTGATACAGAAAAACATAATTTTGCAGTTGTGTCGAACGAAGACTTTTCTGGAGGAAATGTTGTATTTGATGTGCCTCCCGCAAAAAAAGCAAAGATAGATATTTTTCGTCAGGTGTCTTTGTCGCGCAGCATAGATTATCAACCAACAAAAGTTATTGACCCCGAAGATTTAAATTCAGACTTTAATTTTCTGTTGTCTGCATTACAAGACTTGCGTACCATTGATATTGATTTATCACAGTGGGCAAATAAGCACGATGATATTAAAAACTTGATGGAATACACATTGTCTGTCATAGAAGACAAAATGTCAGGCGGAACAGTATTGGGGTTGTATCGCAATTTGGTTTCTGTCCTAGAAAATGCGCTACCAAAATTGATAAACGATTATGGCTTGATTACAGATGCAGCACCAAACGAAAATCGTGATGATTACGGAGTTTTATAAATTTCTGGACGAATGGAACCGGATACTGGGATTCCAGACACCGCGTCATCATCGGGAAATAATGCGTTTCTTGGTAGATGTATGGTGTAACAATCCACATCGTGGATTGTTGATGGCATTCAGACATTCAGGGAAATCGACGGTTCTTGGTGTGTTTGCAGCGTGCGTATTATATTTACGACCAGAAACGCGGATTTTAATTTTGTCTGCTGAAAACACACTGGCATCCCGAATGGTGTCGCATATTCGGCATATACTGGAAAATCATACGTTTTGTACAGATATGATTCCTGCGAATAAAAAAGAGTGGGCCACAGGTCGTATTACAATAAACAGACCAATCGGCATTCGTGAGCCATCTGTTATTTGTCAGGGTGTGTACGGCAATATTACAGGTATGCGTGCAGATTTAATCATTTGTGATGATGTGGAAGTTCCAAATACATCAAACACAGCGCAAAAGCGTGAAAACCTGCGTGAAAGACTGCGTGAACTAGATTTTATTTTATCGCCATCTGGTACGATGATTTATATCGGTACACCGCATACATTTGATACGATATATCGCACAGACTAGTTGGTTGCGCTAATAAAGTTACGCAGTTTGTTTAACAATTCTGTGCCTGCATCGCCAAACATAGGCAGATATGTTTCATAATCTGGCATTTCCGCTTGAACCTGGGCACGTACACGTTCTGTCAGTGGGGTTGAAATAATATTATTTGCACTGTCCCACAGTCTGTATGCGTTATAGGTTTGTACGACAGATTTCCATTTTTCTTGTAAATCCGATTTTGTTTGAACGATTGCGCCGATTGCATTTACCCATTCTTCGCCAAAGCGTTGCACAATTGGTTTTGACATAAATATATCAAGACCTTGTTGTGTTGGGATAAAGTTTTCAATTGCATCCACCAGTGCAGACATTTGTGTATCATTCAAATTGATAGATGCCACAGATTCGCCGGCCATCATTCCGCCGTATGGCAGCAGTTCGCGGTCAATAGAATCAATAGGTGTTGTGCCATTTTGCAGATTTTCAATATGACGCAATAAAATTTTGCCCGTTGGCAGTTCTTGTAATTCTGTGGCGACATTATCGTTGATTTCGTCCAAGAATACAGGGTTCACAGCAGACCATCCCCCAACGATGACGTGTGCCTGACGATACAGGTTTAATAGCTTTTGTGCAGTTGCACGAGTTTTGGCTTTCATGTTATCTCCCTCGCTTGTGATGTAATGGGTATTATTCCATTACGATCATGATAACCTTGTGCATTGTTTTGCCCGTAACTTTTTCTTCAGGTGATGCGATATGGCCATAAACTTTACCTTTGGAATCTTGGCGAACACTGACGATATGTGCAGTTGTTTGTGCATCTGTATTCATTGTATTAAAATCTTCGTCAATGCAAATTGCCAAGTCGCCAACCTGTGCAGGTTGCAACGCATCAGCAAACACATAAGATTTTTCAGGTATAAAACCGCCCAGTCTTTTTGTGTTTGGAATAACGGCATAAACACCTTTGCGACCTTCCAATGTCATTGGTGCGACAATCATTGTTTCATCAGATTTTTTAAATGCGATTGATTTGCCAGCAGGTTTACCAAACACAGGAACTAATTTTTTACGTGCGCTGTCATACAGTTTTGCACCATAAACGCTGCCTTGGACGTCAATGCCAGATATCGGATCGCCTGGAACCAAGACTGCTTTTACACGTTCTTTAACTTTATTGATATGTTTATTCAATTCGCCAGACCTATATAAATTTGCGATTTGTTGGAACATATCTTCAACACCCAGTGCAAAAGATTTTGCCAAAGGTTCGATTTCGTTTTTATAGATTTCGCGTTGTCCAACTTCGATTTTATGATAAACAGACAATGTCATACCCGCGTCTTTTGCAGCCTGTGCAATAGTTTTGCCTTTTTGTTGGCGGATTTTACGCAGACCACTGCCGAATACTTTCAGACCGCTGTCTTCGTTGTCTGTCATACGACGTTTAATTTCGTTTTGCCATTGGTTTGCGACATCATCAGATTCCTTGATGAAAATGTCAGATAATTTGCAACCCAATATACGACAAATGTTCAGCAACTGCTTTTGATTCAGACGACGAACACCTTTTTCAATCTTGGAAACAGCAGACAGGGACAAGCCTGTTTGGCGCGCCAATTCTGTCATTTTCATGCCCGCAGCCAAGCGAATATTGCGTATATTATTTGGAAAGATGATTTCTTCTTGTGCCATAGCAAAACTCCTAAAATATGTTTCTTGACAAAATATTAGTCAATTTTTAGAAATTGTGCAAGCAAAATAATACAAAAATTATAATGGAATATCATCTGGTATTGCATCAGGGTCAATTGCAGTTGGCATTGAATCAGGATCTGGCGCAAAAGCAGATGCCGTAACTGTTGGGGCAGGCTGGGCAAATTCGTTTTCACCACGTGCCTGGAATTCATCCAAATTATCAAACAAGCTGTAATCGCCAAAGAACGCAGTGCGTACAGTTTCTGGGCGACCATGACGGTTTTTGCCGATGATAATATCTGCCTTGCCGCGTGCGCGTTCCAGACGTTTTTGCCAGCTTTCTACCATTGTTGCATTGGTTGTATTTGACAATCGTTCTGATGGGTCGCGGTTTTGCAGATAGTATTCTTCACGATATGTGAACATAACAAGGTCAGCGTCCTGTTCAATAGAACCAGATTCACGCAAGTCAGCCAACTGTGGTCGTTTGTCATCGCGTTGTTCAACGCTACGTGACAGCTGTGACAGTGCGATAACGGGTACATTTAAATCCTTGGCCAGCATTTTAAGCCCACGGGTGATTTCAGAAATTTCCTGAACACGGTTGTCGCTTTTTTTGCCACCAGGTGATGTCATCAACTGCAGATAGTCGATAACAATCAGGGCGATACCGCCATGTTGACGTGCCAATCTGCGTGCGCGTGTGCGAATCATTGGTACAGACATACCAGGTGTATCATCAATAAACAATGGAATCTTACTAATTGCAGATGAATATTGGGACATTTTCAAAAAGTCTTCATCGGTCAAATTCCCTTCACGCATGGCAGATGCAGGCACCTTGGACTGAGATGACAGAACACGAGCTGCCAACTGGGAAGCCGACATTTCAAGACTGAAAAATACAACAGCGCCCTTGTACAATGGATTTGCGCGACCATATGCAATTGCGTTTGCAGCATTAAAAGCCATATTCATCGCCAAGGTTGTCTTACCCATTGCAGGACGACCAGCGATAATAATAAGGTCAGATTGATGCAAACCGCTGATTGATTTATCTAATGCGTCCAAGCCTGTTGTTAAACCAGACAATTGTCCGTCGGCCTTGTATGCGATTTCTGCTTCTTTTAAAGCGGTCTGTAATGCTGTTTCAATAGATGTAACATCACGTTCAGACGAACCTGTGGTTGCCATATCAAACAGTTTTTGTTCTGCGATTTCAATTTGGCGTGTAACAGGTGTATCCAAGTCTTCAACAAAAGCCTTGTCTGAAATATCCTGGGCCAGCGCGATTAAATCACGACGTAACGCGTGTTCATAAACGATTTTGGCATACTGGTCAACATTTACAACAGTTGCACCCGCCCCAGACAATTTTGTCAGATAATCAACACCGCCGACTGATTCCAAGATACCTTGTTGGTCCAGATAATTCTTGGCGGTAATAATATCAAAAGGGATGCCGGCTGCAAATTGTCGTTCTGCCAGTTTATAGATTTCTTGGTGGGCAGGATGAGAAAAATGTTCCGCCCGCAGGAATTCAGACACACGTTCCAACGCACGATTATTCATTAAAACCGCCGCCAATACGGCCTGTTCAGCTTCCAAATTGGTTGGTAAAGTCTTAGGGGTAAAGTCCATGTCAAATTCCTTCTTTGGTTCAATGTTATATGAAAAAAATGCTTTTTCAACGCCTTTTTTATCGGGCTATAAAATATTAAAAATTCCGATAGTTGATAAGTGCGGAAATCCGGCATGGCCGGAACTTTTCCCATTGGAAAAGATAGAGCAAATGCAACAAACAGTTGGCCCCCGACATTTTTCTGCACAAATGATGCTGGAATTTGTTTCGCCAGAGCGGGCAAGGCTTGACCCTGGTGGGTTACACTTTTACGACGACGAATTTGAACCACGAAATGCCAAGATTGGCGAATATCAGGTATCCGGTACAGTTTTATATTGGGATCCGTCCACAGGTCGCAGTAAACGCGATGGTAGCGCATGTGTCTTGATATATCGTGATGACCAGAACAGGCGGATATTTATTCACGATATTTTGTATCTGACAGTATCTGATTCGGAACAGTTTCCATTATCGCGTCAATGCGACATGGTGATTGACTTTATGGGTGCCAGAAACCTGAACAAGATAACGGTTGAAACGAATGGCATTGGGATTGGTGTGCCAGAAATTATGCGTGATTGTGCGATGCGTCGTGGCTGCAATATATATGTAAATCGCGTATCTAATAATCGTGCGAAATCAGACCGAATTTTGGCAGCAATTGAACCAGTCCTAAGCACTGGTCGTCTGTACGCGCACATGCGTGTCCAGAAAACGCCATTGATGTCAGAAATGATTGGTTGGTCGCCAGTTGGATATATGGGGCATGATGACGGTCTGGACGCAGTTGCTGGTGCGATTGCCCAAACACCAATTCCAGTCCGTCCGCTGGGACACGTGATAAAGACTTTTTCTGCAAACACAAATTTTACGATTTGAATAAACAACAACAAAAGGAATAAAAATGCAAAATAACTTACAGCAATTATATAAACGAGCTTTGGATTTGCGTACTTCATGGTTATCACGCTGGGATGATGCGCGCAGATATACAATGCCAACAAGTGATGCAGACTTGGCGACATTGTTTGATGCAACAGCAATGGATGCAGCAGATAATCTGGCTGCGTCAATTTATACATTGTTGACACCGCCAGAATCCATGTGGTTGCAACTGGTTCGCGAAAGCGAATTATCGCCAGACGCAGACTATGCGACATCTGTATTGCGTGCGCATTTGAACGATTCTAATTTTTACACAACGATACATCAGTGTTATATAGACCTTGTGACGATGGGTACAGCCTGTCTGTTTATGGCCCAGAATCCGATTGGTGCATCATCTGCGTTTAATTTCAGCGCGATTCCAATGACAGATATTGCGATATTGCCGAACGCAGTCTTTCATACAACATCAATGAGTGCCCGTGAAGTCTTAGAAAAATACCCAACATGGACACCACCTGCAAACATTCGCGAAACTATCAAGCAAGACCCAGAAACACCATTGAAACTGGTTCAAAGTTTGATTGGGACTGAATTTACAGCATGGTTAGATGTTGGTGGTGATATAGAAAACAATATTGTATCATCAGGCACATTTGAAACAAATCCATATATCATATTCCGCTGGTCTGTGGCCAGTGGCGAACAATACGGTCGCAGTCCAATTATGCGCGCATTACCAGATATCAAAACAGCGAACAAGGTTGTTGAATTGGTATTAAAGAACGCGACAATTGCCGTATCTGGCATATGGCAGGCAGATGACGACGGTGTTATAAACTTGAATAATATCAACCTGACTCCAGGCGCAATTATACCAAAGGCTGTGGGTTCGTCGGGATTGACCCCATTGACCAGTGCAGCGAACTTTGATGTATCGCAGATTATATTAAAAGACCTGCGCGAACGCATTCGCCATGCATTACTGGCAGACAGACTAGGTCTGTTATCTGACAAAGAAATGACAGCCACAGAAATAATGGCGCGAAATGCAGATATGATGCGAATCTTGGGTGCGACATATGGACGCTTGTTGCACGAATTTATCAGGCCATTATGCGACAGGGGATTGCAAATACTGTCATCGCGTGGCTTGATAGAGCCAATTAAATTAAACAGCGATGCAGAATTAAAATACATTGCGCCAATTGCACAGTTAAGTGCGCTTGAAACAGTAATTGGGGGTGCATTATGACAGATATAGAGCTGGCATATGCCAAAACATTTGCTGGGGATTCGGGGCAACGTGTACTGGCACATATGCGCAAAATAACGATTGAACGTGTTTTAGGCCCGAATGCCACAGAATCAGAATTGCGTGCGCTGGAATCGCAAAGATTTTTTGTTCATCAAATAGAAAATCTGATTCAGCGGGGGCAGGGGGGTGCATCATGAATCCGGAACGCAAGGCCGTCAACGGCCTGATTGAATTTCTGCGTGACAGTTGGTTTTTGATTGTATTTATTGCCGGTGTTATATATTGGGCGGCAAAACAAGACTTTTCTGTGTTGGAATTAGAACGTGTTGACAGTCGTATAACTGCACTGGAAAACCGAACAACGATACTGGAAACAGGGATTGCCCGCATTCAAATAAAAATAGACGACATCAAAGAAGATTTAAGCCTGATAAAAAGCGCAGTGATAAAATAATCGCCATCACTATTACTGCCATTTCCGCAAAGGCGGGAATCCATTGCGTCGCAGACAGTTTTTCATTTCTTCCTGCCCCGTTGTGGGGCAGGATTTTTTTACAAATCATTTCCCAATTGATTTGAAAAGCCCCGACCTCACTACATCATAAGCGATTATATAATTCTGACAAGCGTATGAACATACTGTTTTACAGTCAGAAGCATTTGATGTTGTAAAGACCCAACGCGAAGACGCAGGGTGTGTCATTTTACACCAGCAATATCTCCTGTTGTTACCATCTGCGTCCTGGCCACTTCTGCCAGCCAAGGCATCATCACCTGGTAACATTTCGCCATTTGCATTTGTGTATGCGCCTCTATTGGTAGTGAGTGCACCACCCTCAGCGGCGGACAGGCATGTTGCCAAACCTTGTAAACGCCCATAAGGAAAAGTAACCCACCAAGTTGCTTCCGTTTCTCTATGACCACCACCGGTGCTCCCAACGTTGCTGTCCAGTGGGATTACAATTGTGTCATTTCGTGCACACATTTCCGTCGCAACAGATGGCAACGATAACAACACCCCAAACAATAAATATATTATCTTTTTCATACTTTCTCCTTTTGCTTTCTTTTCGTTTTTGACCTTACTTACCACTCCCCTTACCATATTGCGTCGAATATCGCGTAACGCAATTTGCGACCGTTTGACATTTCTGTATTATTCGCCATGCCGTTCGCACAATACGATGTGCATCCGCTGGCACACGCATCCGCGCTGTCATACGTTTTTAAGTACACCCACCACGAGGTTACAGGACCGTCCATCTTGCACCAGCAATTTGTCCCAACATCACCCGTCGCAGCACGCAAAAATGTGTTCGCATCACCAGGTTCTGCCGTGCCTGCATTGTTACTGGAACCGTCAATCGCGCTTTTTACCGCAATGTCATTACAGGTCGTACTGCCCGTTATTTCGCTGATGCTTTCGCTGTGGCTGTTCGAAAATAAATCATATCCATAATCAACGCCCCATTTTAATGTGTCTGTATCAATGTCTGTGACACGACCATCGACGTTTTTCTGTAAAACTATCATCATCATCGTTTTTCGTTTGCATATCTCGTTCGTGTCCGCACCAAATGACGACACAGATAAAATCATCATTAAAAGTGCAAAAAATATTCTTTTCATCCATTTCCCCCCTTTTTAATCAATTCCATAGTATGTGGTATTTTCGTGTTTTATCCGTATTCCACCAGTTCGACCCCCAGGCGCCAAATTCATATAACAGGTCTGACCATTATCATATTTCACATTAAGCGATGGTGTCGTCGTCGGATTAGAATATAACGGTATATCGTGTGTGATATTGCCCTGACGGTAATACAGGCGTCTTGTCTTGTCGCCGTTCATACAATAACTGTTCGCGCAGACACCAGAATTTGTGTAAACACCACTGTCGCACAACACGCCACATACCGCATTTTTACGCAAAGAATTTGCATCAGACGCATCTATGTCCTTGCAATCTGTGTTCACAACAAACTTGGCACTGGTGGGCGAACACAGCCCAACATCTGGGTGGGCAAATGCGTCTTCGGTCGCAACCGCAATTTGATAATAATTATCTGAATTTATACTGCATGGTGTGCCACGCATATCAGACGCCGTCTGTAATGGCGCGCCAACAGATACCAATATGCCATTATAAATGGGGTGCAATAATTCGGAATGTTCATATACGCCATACGTTCCCAAACAGACGTTGTCTTGAACAAACAATGACATAAACGACGCAGAATTAGAAACAGTCTTGTGATAGTTTTCAGGGCATAATCCCACCGCATCAGAATCTGTATTTTTATAACACTTGTTATTTAAACGATAATATCCATATCCACACAATGGCGCCTTGACCGCACTAAACGTTGCAGCCGTTCCTGTTTCGCAAATACATAACCCACAAAAAATTACCCACATTCCCCGCATATCAAATACGCCAAACGTTCCCTTTCTTTCTTGGTGGGGGGCAATATAGGTTTCGGTCGGAATTATTGCCCCAAACAAAAAACCGCCATAAAGTCAAAGCGGTCAGGAGGTTAGAGACAATCACAAAGAATTGTGTTGCTTATTCAATATATTCGCAAACCCTCCTGACCTTTTGGTCAGGAGTTTTTTTCGTCCCAAGATACAAAAACTGCGTTTGCAATCATCTGTGGACGCTTTGTGCAACGGGTCTCTACACCCCATCGTTGCAAAATCACAACGACACAGTTATTTTATATTATGAACAGAATTTTTACAACATAAAAAATCCCCCGAATTGGGGGATTTTTATTTTGTGCGTAATGCGAAATTATTCGGCATCTGCAACTGTTTCTTCTGTGGCAACAGGTGCTTCTTCGGCAGCAACAGTTTCTTCTGCAACAACTTCTTCTGCAGATTCTTCTTCTACTTTTTTTGTACCGAATGTCAATACTTTACCTGCGACCAATGCGTCAATTTCGTCCTGTGTCTGTGCGACATATACTTTTACAGGAACGATAACGTCTGGGTGCAATGCGATTTTTGTATCAAATGCACCGATAGATTTAATTGGTGCACCCAATAAAACCTGTGCAGATTCAACAGAAACATTTGCAACTTCTTTCAACATACGTGCAATATCGCGTGTTGATACAGAACCATACAATTGGCCTGTGTCGCCAGCCTGACGAATCATGTGCAATTTAGCATTCTTAACAGCATCAACATTTGCTTCGGCTGTTTTCTTGGCTGCTTCTTGACGTGCTGTCAGTTCTGCTTTTTGGGCTTCGAACAATGCAACATTTTCACGTGTGAAACGCATTGCTTTGCGGTTTGGCAACAGATAGTTACGTGCGAAACCAGTTTTAACTTCGACTGTATCGCCGATATTGCCTAATTTTGTAATTTTTTCTGTCAAAATAACTTTCATTTTATCTGTCCTTATTTTTTTATAAGTTAGAGTTTTTAACCCAGATTATTGCGAACGAATGGCATCAAGCCCAAATGACGTGCGCGTTTGATGGCCTTGGCCAATGCGCGTTGATCTTTTTGGGAAACGCCACTGATACGACTTGGCACGATTTTACCACGTTCTGTGATATAATGTGACAATAATTTAATATCTTTATAGTCGATAACCTTGCCCTTTAAAGGGTTAGATTTTTTACGATAAATTGCTGCACGAACTGCCATTATTCTGCCTCCTCTGTGTTCTTTTTCATCATAATAGAAGGTGTTGTTGATAATTCTTCAACACGAACATTCAAGAAACGAATAACGTCTTCGTCAATGCGTGAACGACGTTCCAATTCTGTGATTTGTGCGCCTGGCAATTCAATGTTCAACATAACGTAATGAGCCTTGCGGTTTTTACGGATAACATATGCCAAGTTTTTCAATCCCCAGAATTCTGTAGATTTAACTTCGCCACCCAATTCTTTGATGATTTCTGCGAATTTAGCCGCTTTTTCTTTAACCTGCGGTTCGGTCAAGTCCTGGCGGAAAACCAAGACGCTTTCATAATAAGCCATTTTATTTCCTTTGGTTTGTATAGCTGACAACACCATTGTCATCAGCAGGAACGAGGCATATTATGACAATATTTAAAAAAAAATCAAGTCTTTTTATACATATAAAAAAATCCCCCAATCGGGGGATTGTTTTATTTAGCAACCACCTGTCATGCCACCGATGATTTTAGAAATAGAAATATCTTTGTGTAACAAGAATTCATATTCACAGTTGCCTGATTTGTAATAACCACCACATGCAGACAATGTTAAAACAGCCAATAATGCCAACATCATTTTTTTCATGTTTTCTCCTTTTTTGTTAAACAACAATACAGATTGTATAGGAATTTATTTCAATTTTCAACAATTATATGGCATTTTTTACCCAATGAATTTTTCGCCCACATACGCAAATTACATCAAATCGTGCATCATGCACCCAGCCGGTTTTTGCAATATATGTTTCTGCTGCACGACGCAGACGCGCCGCCTGACGCGGATTTATTGCGTCCCATGCGCTTTGTACAGATTTGTGATTTTTTACTTCAACAAAAACAAGAGTCTTTTTATATCTGGCGATTATGTCAATTTCGGCACGGTTTGTATTGCGACCTGTGATATATCTGGATTTTAGAATTTTATACCCGTGAAATCGCAGATACATTCTTGCAATAAATTCTGCAAACAGACCTTGAGTATATGTTGTCCTAGAATGCATATGGTTTTGCCTTAAAGTTTTCACGCGCAGTTTGAATATTCTTGGCTTGGTCAGATGCATTGCGACCATTATCAACCAAATCCAACGCGCCATAATATGCAATCAGCATAGGATCATATGAATTTGTACTGGAAATCCATCTGTCGTTACCAGAATTTGGCGCACCGTATTTATCCAAGACATTTTGCCAAAATGCCAGTATTTTATTTTCGCGTTGGCGTACAAATTTTTCTGCATCACCTTCTTGTTCGTTTACATCGTTATTATATACAACACGCCATACAACATTGTTTGTTGCGTTGCTGGTAAAATAAACAACAATTGTTTCGCCTGTATTTTCGCGTACCAAGTGCAATTCAGATGCGTATAACAAACCACGGCTACGTGCAAGACTTTTTATACAGCTTTCCAATTTTTCCGGAATCACGGTTCCTTGCATTCTGCATTCGTAATCCAAATTAGACTTCCAGTCTGGATGAATTGTGTAGATTATGCTGTTTTTTTTGCGTGGCGCATATAAACCTTTGTTGTGATAGAACAGTGTATAAACGTCGTCAAATTCCATACCCAACAAAATGCCTGCAATATCAAAGGCTGCAACATTTGCGATATCAGCATCTGAATTTAAATCTACTTCTTCCATAGTAATATCTGCATCAGCACTATCCACAACGGCAAAATCTTCAAAATCCATACCTGTTGCCAATGTTATCTGTGGTATCACAGCGCATAAACACATTACGAATAAAATAAATACTTTTTTAATCATCAGTTTTTTTGTCCTATTTTGTCATAAGAGCTTATCGCATCTATTCTAATTTTAAACACAACGGATGGGTCCAATCCTGATTCCAGTGTTTTTTCTGTTGATTCTTTTTTTATTGGTCTGCGTAACCCATCTTCATATAAAAGCTTTATATACAATTGTCCATGTGTGATTGTTGGTGGTACAGAAAAATCATTTGGTTTTTCCCATGTAACAAATTCGTATTCAACAATCCAATAGTTTTCTTGGTCGGGTGCCGCATACACATCTGTTACGGACACGGTACGTAATTTTTTTTCTTCGGCCATTTTTTGCAATGTTGGAACGACTTTCTTTACCCATTCTTGGAAAACATTAGAACGTGCCATAACTTTCAAGACAGATGTTTTCGAATGTGTCCGCTGTGCAATATTGTTTACATCTGGTATTACATAAAAATATTCTGTAATAAATCTGTCAATCAGCATATTGCGCATTGCGTCTGAACCAATACTGACAGGTGTTTTTGGGGTGTCAACACGGTCTGCATAGTATTCATTTGGTTGAAAAAAGTATGCGTCAATTGTTGTTTTTTGTCCTGTATCATAAATCACACTAGACAAACACAGTGCTGCGAACATTGTCAACAGTAGTAACAGACCCGATAAAAATGCAATCAGCTTTCTCATTAATTTATCTTGTACGCGTTAAAGTCTGCAACGTAATACCCAAGTGTTTTTGGATACAATTCCAGACTGTTTAAAATATTTGCATATGCCAATATTTGTATGGGGCCATACAATTTAGATTTTATTGTCATACGAATTTGCCATACGCCACCCATTCCTGTGATTGGTCCGATTGGCAACATTTGAACGGAAGACATATCTGGTATCCACGTTTCGCCAGAACGTGCAAATTCTTTGTATGTTGGTATTATATTAGAAACAAAATTTGAAAACAAGCCATCGCCAGATAGACAAAACAATGAACATGTTTCTGTTTTCATATCAATCGTTGCACAGGTGTCAATGTCCAATCCCATTTCTTCACATGTTTCAGGTGCCAATCCTTTTTTATTTTCTGGGTTGCAATCTATTTTACGATCGCATAATGCCCAAATGTTTTCATTAAAGATTGCATCATCTGTAACCCAAAATCTGTATTCCAGGAATTTCCCAATAACAGATTCTTGCAATGCCTGTGTTGTTGTTATCTCTTTGATGCCATGGTGTTGGTGGCCTACAATTTGCCATTGACCAGTTACATTATTTATCGATACTAAAAAAGGATGAATGTGTGCAGATTTTTGTGCCCATAACAAAAATCCGCATGCAAATATAATCAGTAAAAACACAATCATTATTGCAATACCAATAGCACGGGAAACAGAAATCTGTTTTCCCGCAGGGAATGAAGACGTATCAAAATCGTCTGGATATCTCAATCATCCCCCCATTGATATTGTAGTGTTAAGCCTGATAAACCATGATACATGCACAAGGGCTAAGCTTTAATTCATTGTTGTCGTAACCGACACCAACTGGTTCGCGATCATAAACCTGACCGCAACCTGCCAAGCACAATGCAACAAAAAATCCCAGTATAAATTTTTTCATTTGTCGCTCCTTCCTTTTCCTTATTATAAGAAAATTTCATACAGACCGTCAAGACTAAAACTGTGTTTCAAACGACAGCAAGAATCTTTGTTCGCGGTCATAGTCTGTCATACGCAATGGCCAACCCCATGAAAAGTTCATTGGACCCATTGGTGTATTCCAGTAAATACCAACACCCACAGATGTTCGTATCATATCATCTATATCATTCGGACGTGAATTAGCGGTTGGTGGATACGGATATATGTATTCATCACGCGGTGGTTTGCCCAGTACGCCATAATCAGCAAATACAAAACCTTTTATCTGATATTCATCTGGGATAAATATTGGAAAATTCAACTGTGTTGAACCATTGATTTTCCATAATCCACCCAATGCATATGTTGTATACAGCCAATTACGTGAACCAACACCTGCAACATCAAAACCACGCAGACTTTCACCACCCAAGAAATAGCGATAAACACGTGATATATAATTGCCATCCAGTGGTTGTAAATAACCAAAGTTCAGCGATGAACGCAGTTGCCATTTATCGCCCCAGAAATTTACCATACCAATAATGTCGCCACTGTATCGCATATAACTTTCTGTGCCGCCAAATCCAGTATATGCCAACCCCAAATTCGCAACAACGCCAGTATGTGTATTTTGTTCAAAGTTTGTATTTAAATTGTGATATCTGAAACTGGTTGACAATGTGTACAGGTTTGCATTTTGCCACCCACCGGTCGCTTGCAAGTCATAGTTTTGGTCAAACGATGCAGACAGTCTTACATTTTGTGTCCAGTGGTCTGTCAATCGCCATCCCATACGCCCTGCGACTGTCAAAGAGTCACGATCATAACCAAAACTGCCCAAACTGGAATAGTCATACATTGTATAAGATATATCAAATCCGCCAGACAATGCACGCCCAAACAAATATGGTTCTGTAAAGCTAAACAATGCCTGCTTTTGATATTCTGCGACAGATGCACGCAGTTGTACAACTTGACCACGACCCATAAAGTTGTTTTCAGTTATACCTGCATCAACCATAAAGCCGTTGATGTTTGACCAACCAAAACCACCGGACAATTCACCAGTTGGTTGTTCTTCGACCTTGATATCCAAATTCATCATATTGGAATCAGCGACGCGCGTTGGAACCATTTGCACATCTTTAAAGTATCTGGTGCGCATCAGTTTTTGACGACCTTCTTCAATCGTTTGTAATGAAAACGGATCACCCGAACGCATTGGAATCAACTGCTCAATCACTGTATCAAATGTACGAACATTTCCCAGAATGTTGATGGTATTCAGATAAATACGATTGGTTTTTTGAATCTTAAATTTCATATCAATCGTTTTATCGTCATCGTTCTTTGTTGGAATTGGTTCAACAGTAATAAATGCGTATCCATATTCTGCAACAGTGCTGCGCAGGTCTGACATTGTTTTTTCAACCAGTTCAATGTTGTATACATCGCCAGATTTCATCACAATTGCATCCATCAATTCATCTGTTGGAATACCATCAAATGGATTGTCGACGGACATTTTACCAAAGTTATATTTATTACCTTCATCAACATTAAATACAACAGAATAATATTCACGATTTGGAGAAAATGTCCCTTTGATATCTTTGACAACAAAATCAACATATCCGTTTTTTAAATAGAATTGACGCAACATTTGGCCATCGTATTGAATTCTGTCTTCATCAAATGTGTCGAATTGTGCCAAGAAACGCCACCATGCATGTTCGCGTGACAATATTTCGCCACGTAATGTACGGTCACTAAACTTTTTATTGCCGTCAAATTTTATATCTTCTATCCATGTTGGATGACCTTCGCTAATTTCATAGACAACATTCACACGATTGTCGCCCAAGTCAATTTTTTTTGGTTCGATTTTTGTGCCAAAGAACCCTTTGCGTTGATATATCGTCAGCATACGTTGCACATCTGCACCAATGACAGACATATCAAACGAAGAACGTTCGCGTGTTTTTATTTCTTTTTTTAAGTCGTCAGTGGATATTTCATCATTACCTTCGACGGTTACCATATTGATAATTGGTGCCTCGGTCACATTGATTTTTAGTGTGTTTCCAGACATATTAACACTAATCTTGGAAAAGTACCCGCTTTGTTCCAATTTTTTTGCAATTTCATTACTGCGTGCATCGCCGACATTATCGCCGACCTTGACATCTGCCAAGATGCGAATAGATTCTGCGTCCATACGCTGATTGCCGACAACATCGATGCGAGATACCGTCGCAGCACATAATGGCAGCGTTACAAACACTGATAGAATTGTAAAAATTGAAACTTTTTTCATTTTTGTCTTGCCTGTTTTAATCGTTCAATTTCAAACTTAAAATTCAATTTTTCTTGATATTTTTTCCACAGATTATTCATACTAATTTCTTTGTCAATGTACAGTATTACATCGTTTATTTTCAACAGCACCGCTTCGCGTTCGTGATTTGCGATAT
>JAZRAD010000015.1:0-13018 GCA_045634405.1 Candidatus Enterousia sp. | reverse complement strand
AACCATGTGCGTTGACGCTTGGCATACTGGTTGGTTTTGTTTATCCAGTCGGTTATACATTCGTCTTGTGATTTTTCACCACGCAGATATGCGCACAACTGCATCGCACCAATCGCGCGCGTTTCATCCAAGTTATGAGTTATGATATTTTGCGCCTCAATCAGCGCACCACCAGATAACATTTGCGGAATTCTTACGGCAATACGTTCACGTGAAATATTTACATCTGGGCTGATTAAAACACGAAACGCATCTGGCACCACCGCCCCAACACGGGGTTGCTTTTGAAATTCAGATAAATGACGACCTGTTTCAAAAAACACCTCTAACGCACGCGAAACACGTTGTGAATCTGTGGCATTAAAATTAGATGGCAACATACGTCTGGCAGCGTCAATATCATTCGCAACCAATGTGCGCGCACGCTCACGCGCAGCATTACTGATATCAGGCATTGGCGATATACCATTGACCAGCGCATTTATATAATACCCTGTTCCACCAACAAATATCGGCGTACGACCAGATTCAATCGCAGCATTATATTCCGCACGCGCCAGATTTAAATAATCTGCAACACTGATTTGTTCTGATAATGGCAATATTGAAAACAGTCTGTACGGTACACCATCAATATTGTCTGACAGTTCGCGTCCTGCAAACGGACTGGCCGAAATATTTTCAATTCCACCGTATATTTGCACACTGTCGCAATTTATAATCACACCGCCAATCTCACACGCCAAACGATGGGCAAAATCAGATTTTCCCGATGCAGTTGGACCCGTGATAATGTATGCGCTATGTTTCATTTGTCTTGATTATAACCTGCAATACTTGAATGTAAATAAAATATTGTAATTCTGCTTTTTATAATGCTATGATAACCGTATGTTCAATATATAAACGAAAGGAAAAATAATATGAGAAAAATAAGAGTTGCAATCAACGGTTTTGGTCGTATTGGTCGCTTGGTATTGCGCGCTGCACTGGAATCAGGACGTGATGACATTGAATTCGTTGCCGTAAACGATTTGGCACCAGCTGAACAAAACGCATATTTGTTAAAGTATGATTCTGTACATGGAAATCTGCCTATTGATGTAAAACTGGACGGCGAATACATCATCGCAGGCAATCAGAAAATCAAGTGCCTGTCTGAACGCAATCCAGAAAATCTGCCTTGGGGCGAAATGGATATTGACATCGTTATGGAATGCACAGGTATCTTTACCGCAGCAGATAAAGCACGCATTCATCTGGACGCAGGCGCAAAACGCGTTTTGGTTTCTGCACCATCTGCAGGCGCAGATAAAACAATCGTATATGGCGTAAACCAAGATACTTTAACATCCGCAGACCTTATTGTATCAAACGCATCTTGCACAACAAACTGCTTGGCACCTGTGGTAAAGGTATTAAACGACACATTTGGCGTTGTATCAGGCTGGATGACAACTGTACACGCATATACTGGGGACCAACAGTTATTAGATAAAAACCACAAAGACTTCCGCCGTGCAAGGGCCGCGAACCTGTCTATGATTCCGACCAGCACCGGCGCCGCCAAGGCGATTGGTCTGGTATTACCAGAATTGGCAGGCAAACTAGACGGTATGGCAATTCGCGTTCCAACCCCAGACGTATCTGTGGTTGAATTGGTTGTGAATTTAGAAAAGTCTGCAACTGTGGACGAAATCAATTCTGCGATGCGCGCGGCACAGTCAAACACATTTGGCTATAACGATTTGCCATTGGTATCAATTGACTTTACCCACGACGCACACAGTTCTGTATTTGATGCCGGCCAGACCAAGGTCTTGGGCGAAAAACTGGCGCACGTCACAGCATGGTATGACAACGAATGGGGCTTTTCAAACCGCATGTGCGATACCGCTGTTGCGATGGGCAAATTGATATAAAAACATCCCCCGTTTGGGGGATTTTTAATTTATGAAAAAAAATACTTGCAATTATATTTCAGACAATATATTATATGCAGTGCTTTAAGGGGTTGTAGCTCAGCTGGTTAGAGCGTCTGCCTGTCACGCAGAAGGTCGCGGGTTCGAGCCCCGTCAATCCCGCCAGCTATTCACACCGTCGTTATGACGGTGTTTTTTCTTGTTTATTATTATTTTTCTTTGTTTTATAATGCCAATACATATTAAACGAAAGGAGATATTATGAAATTTAAACTGATTGCAACAGGACTGTGTGCTTTGGCGTTGACTGCATGTGGCGACAACGCACAAAACCCAGATGTATTAAAGGGTGCAAACTTTGTATCTGCCCAACCTGGTGTCGATATTACATTGTCTTTTGACCCAGAAGAAATGCGCGTTTATGGCCGTGTTGTAAACCTATATAACGGCGGATATACCGCAGATGGTGACGAAATTAAATTTGATGGATTTGCATCAACAATGATGCTGGGCGCACCAGAAGCCATGGAAACAGAAACAGAATATTTCCAGTTTATGCCAACTGTTGAAACATACGAATATTCAGACGGCAAACTGACGCTGATTGGCGAAGGCGGCAAAGAAATTGTCTTTGTACAGGTCGCAGAATTGCCAGACGCAAACGCGTCTGAAAAATCAGCGGAATAAAATCGTTGATAAATACTTGACAAAGGTCATCAGACCAGTTATAATTTGCCAGCGTTCGACACGAACAAGGCAGTTTTGGCCCCATCGTCTAGAGGCCTAGGACACCGCCCTTTCAAGGCGAGAACACCGGTTCGAATCCGGTTGGGGCTGCCAAAATAAAACGACCACCATTTCGGTGGTCTTTTTATTTTGGTATGTTCTCACCGAGATGAGAACCGCATGTTCGACACGATAGTTGACGAGAACAAGTTCAAACGAAGTTCGAGTCTTACGTGTGGTGAGCAACGCGAACAATCCGGTTGGGGACAATTAAGAAAATCTTAAAAAATCGACCAAGGGAGATTTTTTTGATTTTATTTATTGCGTATCGAGGCGCGATGTTGGCCCTGCCAAAATAGATAAAACCGCATTTTTGCGGTTTTTTTATTTGTTTCCTTTGCTTTTCTGTGGTTCGTAAGTAAGTCGATAAAAACTGCCCGCCCTTTGACAGTTTACGAACTTTTTTCTAAAATCTTTTCCAAAATATATTCATGATGCCATTCACCATCTATGAAAGCGGTATCATGCAATATTCCAACAATTTCATATCCTTGTTTCAACAAATTCCCCAACGAACGAGTATTTTTATGACGAACTTCGGTCTGTAATTTATGAACATTATTTTCAGACGCCCATTTACCAACAATCTGTTTGAATTTCGTCCCCAAACCATTAGATGTATATTTTTCCAGCATTGTTGTTCCAGATACCGCAACACGAGCTGAATATGGGTGGTCTGGCATTTTTTTCATTATATTTGCCGTACCAATCAATTTATCGCCATCAAACGCACCTATAAACAAACTATTTTTATCCGACCAATCTTTTTCTGCACGTTCACGTGGCACCAAAGGACGTTCAGGACATTGCCACGTCCATTTTGCACTTGGACCTTTTCTAAATTCTTTCATATATTTTACAAACGCATCATAATCATCTATCTTCAATGGACGAATTGTAACAACCTTACCGTTTTTTAATTTGAACTTTATTGCACGTTTCATCAGTGTTTCCTTTCTTTGTTCAAAAGTTATTATATCATAAAATTTGCAAAAAAGTTTTGATTTCTTTTCCAAACATCAACAAATCATGAATAAACCTTGTTCGTGAATTGCACAGATGGCCCTGCCACGATAAAAATCAAAACACCGCACAAAGCGGTGTTTTTTGTTTTCAAACACTTTCTTAAGTTCGCAAGTTGGGTAATGAAAACATGCTATTTTTGCCGGTTTATGAACTATTATTCAGATGTTCGTATTGATAAATTTTAAATATTCGTATATAATTTATACATACAATATAATGGGGATACAAAAATGATTTATTATAATGTAAACGATATCATTATCAGAGATATGATAGAAACAGATCCGGAGATAATTACCCATGAAGAACATTTGCAAGGATGGACAGACCAAAAAGTTGAAAAATATACACGCCGATTAAAAGATGTTGCCGACGGTAAATGTATTGCATTGGTTGCTGAATATAAAGGTAATGTTGCTGGATATTTTAATGTATACCCAGACTCAATGGGCGGTTCTTTTGGTGGTAAAGGATTGCCTGAATTGGTCGATTTCGGAGTGTTGGCAAAATACAGAAGACACGGTATCGGCAATGCTTTAATGCAAGTAGCAGAAGATATAGCAAAACGGTATTCTGACACAGTTTATTTAGGTGTCGGCTTGCATCGTGATTATGGTTCAGCACAAAGATTATATATCAAACGTGGATTTATTCCAGACGGAACAGGATTATGGTGGAACGGGAAAAATCTGGAACCATATGCTGATATGAAAAACGATGACGAAACTGCAATTTATATGTCAAAGAAGTTATAATGAATGTGAATACGAATGATTATTTAGCGATTATCCAAGAAACTTTTCCTGAATTAGATATTCAAGATTTTTCTGTTCTTGGGAAGGGTAATTTGGCTGCAACTTGTTTAGTAAACAAAAACATTGTTTTCAAGATTACAAGAACAAGCGAAAAAGCCCTTAAAGATACAGAACACGAAATATATCTTTTGAAACTGATAAACCATAATTTGTCATTTGATATCCCTAAAATTCTTTATGACGGAAAAATAAATAACGGCGGTTGGATATTTGGTGAAAGCTTGTTGCCAGGGATTACTTATTCCAAAGAATTACATAACAGTTTTGATAAAGACACTCAGATAGATATTTTACGACAAATTGGCAGAATTATGCATGAATTACATTCTATCAAAGTCAATGATGACAAGAAAATGTTATTTGTGGGTGATTATAAACAGAATATTGCTATGTTTAACGAATACTTTTCTGACAAAGTTAAACAATGTTTCTGTCCATCGGACATTGAACGAATAAACGCTGTTTGTGAAAGATATGAATATCTGTCCACACATTATCCAGTTGAATTGGTTTTAGTGCACGCTGATATGCATTTTGGTAATTTTATGTTCGATATAGAACACAAAAAGATTACTGGTTTAATAGATTTTGGTGCTGCACATTTCTCAGAACCTGCACGAGATATGCATTATTACTATGGTGAAGATATAAAACATATTTTGGAAGGTTATGGCGAAACCAAAGATGCTTATCTACCAGAACGTCAGAAATTCCATTCTGTCACAAACTTTCTGGAAAACATTGGTGGATATATACAAGAAAATTTATCACCAGATAACGAAATAAAAAAGTTACTTAATGTGTTATAAACAAACCGACCGTTTGGTCGGTTTGTTTATTTGTTTTCCAATACTTTCACAAGTTCGTACGTTGATAGTTAAAAACATCCACCGTTTTACACATTTACGAACTCTTCAAATTGTTATATTCATCTGCACTTTACTAAAATCATCTTGTCCCAATAATTAAGAAAACTTAAATCAGATGATTGGTTTTCTAGTTTTTGACATATGTTGACTAATTGATAATTCCCATTGATTATGCGCATCAGTATACGCCCACCGTAATTCAATCTTTTGGTTAAACTGATTAAAACAGATGTTTTAACATCATCGTTTACATAATCTAATATGTTTGATAAATGTATAAAATCATATGTATTGTCTTGCAGTTTGGCATCCAATTGCGCAATATCGGTCCAAACAAAAGGAAACCTTGGCAAATCAGCCGATTGCAATTCCTTGTAGAGTGATTTATGAGTGTCTTTATCCGATATGTAATAGCCCGGCGGGGTTCCAAAATTAAACAATGCAAACTTTCCGTTCATTACACGAATATAATTTTGTTCGTTCAAATCTAATTCAGGCATAATACAATCAAAATTTGGCACAGATGCTATATTCGGATTGTTCCATAAACCTTTTAACAATCGCCAATAATTATCAAAACTTAGTTTTTTAATAGCAACTGTTTTAATATCCATAATTATTTTGGATGCATATGTTATATCAAAAGTAGTAATGTGTTCAGCACCATACCTTTTACAAAATAATGGCTGGTCGCCAGATGCCGATACTGTCAGAACTTTTTTACAGTATTTTTTTTCTTTTCCATTATACATATAGCGTTTGACATCTTGGTCAGCATTTTCTTCTGTTGCAATAAGGTATGTAGGCGAATATGGGCCAAAAGTCACTTCTGGTACGCAATCATGATATTTCATATCATGCAAAGCCCTATTAAAATCTATATGCGTTAACAATTTGCATTCCATTGTATTGTTATTAGCACAAGAATAACACAGAGCAAACAATTGTCAACACACAGTAAATTAAAACACCGCATGATGCGGTGTTTTAATTTACTATATTATTTTGTTTTTTGTTTTTTTCCATACAGTTCTTGGCGGCGTGCCCGACATGCAGATACAAATTTTTTATAATCTGCACGTTTCAAAACAAATTTGAAAATTTCTGAATTGTCATACCCAATCGAATAAACATCACGCGTCCCAGAGTAAACAACATAATCGCTTACCACCCATCTGATACTGCGTGAAAGAACCTTGTCGTCATCTTCATCTATTAAAAGGTCAAGTTGTTTGGCCACTATCGATTCAGGCACAACATCCATCAAATCTTGCACATTTAATTCATATTTTTCTTTTTTGTTCATTTTTAATCCTTATTTACGCTCAGTAATATAATACTTTTTTGTTGTTTGTCAATCGTTTATTTAAATTATCGTAGCTAAATGCAGTACATACGACAAACTCACAAGACACGACAGAAACAATTTGGTTTTAATTTGACAGACGTAACCATTAACACTATAATACAGGGCGATGAAAAAGATATTTTTATGCTTTTTGATGATATCTGTATTGGGGCTGATGGGCTGTGGCATAAAATCAGAACTGCAACGCTCGCCAGGTTTTCCACGCAGTTATCCTGTATATTGATTGCACGCGGGTATGGCGAAATTGGTAGACGCACTGGATTTAGGTTCCAGCGGGGCAACCCATAGGAGTTCAAGTCTCCTTACCCGCACCACCAATTTTACTTATTGACTTTGCCAATTAGGAAAATTGAGTATTCAGTAAAGTATTTGGTCTGGCGACACAAAAAAACAATCCCCAAACGCACAAAAAAACTTTTTTTGTAAAAAAGACTTGATTTTTTGTTACATATGCCCTAAAATCGGTCGCAGAATAAAGATAAAAGGCAAATAAAATGGCATCTAAAAAAGGTAGCAAAGAAGTTGTACAGTTGAAAAACGCTGAAACTGGCGTATTCTATATTACAACAAAAAATACTAAGTCTGAAAACACACAGGGCAAAATGAAGTTCCGTAAATATGACAAAAAATTGCGCAAGCATGTTGTGTTTACAGAAGCAAAAATGCCTCACTAATCGTTTTATGGGCTTGCTATAAAAAATTTCCCCAATTGGGGATTTTTTTATGGCATCTTTTACA
The DNA here is from genome assembly GCA_045634405.1 of Candidatus Enterousia sp. Lineage (GTDB taxonomy): Bacteria > Pseudomonadota > Alphaproteobacteria > Rs-D84 > Rs-D84 > Enterousia. The sequence continues at coordinate 5,493 of JAZRAD010000015.1, read as the reverse complement.
GTTTTGCATAATTTTTTCTACAAAACGCTTGACTTTATATATAAATCACATATAATTTGCATAAACTTTTCGTCAAAACACGAAAATAAGTTACAATAAAACAAGAAAAAAACAAGAGAAAGAATATGAGCACATTTGCAATCTTTCAAACTGGTGGCAAACAATATCGCGTTGCAAACGGCGATATTATCAAAGTTGAAAAACTGAATGCCACAGGTTCAGTTGAATTTGACCAGGTATTGATGGTCGGTGACAAAATTGGTACTCCATTCGTTGAAGGTGCCAAGGTTGTCGCAGAAGTAGTTGAACAGAAACGCGCTGACAAAATTTTGGTTTTCAAGAAAAAACGTCGCCAAAATTATCGCCGCACAGCCGGTCATCGTCAGTTCATTACTGTTTTGAAAATAACAGATATCAAAGCCTAAGGAGTATAGACTATGGCACATAAGAAAGCTGGTTCGGCATCTTCGAACGGACGCGACTCTGCAGGACGCAGATTAGGCGTTAAAAAAGCTGGTGGCAGCCGTGTTATCCCAGGCAATATCATTATTCGCCAACGTGGTACATCTGTACACCCAGGCTTGAATGTTGGTATGGGTAAAGATCACACAATCTTTGCTAAAATCGCCGGCATCGTTAAGTTCAAAAAGGGCAACGGCGACAGAAAAACTGTTTCTGTTATCCCAGAAGACGAAGCGAAATAAAAAAATCCCCCAACTGGGGGATTTTTAGTCAGTACATAAACAAAAAAAAAGAAAATATTATGCTATTAAATAATACCAAGTCTGTTGATATGGCACGCTTTTTGCTGCTGATGGATGAAAAATACGACAGCGAACAACACATAGAAAAATTTCGCAAGCTGTGGTACGTATTAAACAGAACAATATACAGACACGAACAACAACAGAAACGCGACAAACTTACCAGACTGGTATCAAACAAACAAGAATTGGCTATGAAAGTCGCAGGCATTTACGCATCCAATGAAAGCGACATAAACAAACAACAAAAAATACAAAACATACAATCTTATATACGCTCGATTGACAGTGCGTTGCGTCAGTTATCACGATAAAAAAATCCCCATTTGGGGATTTTTTTATTTTCCAAATTTACCGCTGCGTGGGAATCCAACTGGAACTGTGCGACCCTGAGATGCACGCTTGCCACACCATGGTGACCAATTGTCCATCTTGGTCGTGCCACGACCAGTCGTCCAGCCAAAACCATCAGATTCATTAAAGAACATTATATCCAAGATAAATGTGCGTTCCGCATTATATTTCTGCAAGATTACGCCCTTGCCCCTGGACATTTCTGGGATTTCAGCAGTTGTAAATATCAACAGTTTGTCATTTGAACCAGACATCGCAATCATATCGCCATTTACAGGCACGCACATATGCGCGGTATTCTTGCCGTCAATGTTCATAACCTGTTTACCATTTTTCGTCTGGGCCAAGCAATTTTCACCAGATATAATAAATCCGTTTCCATGACGCGATGCCAGCAAGTATTTAGCCGACATATCCAGTACAAACGCATGAACAATCTCTTCGTCTGCACCGATATCTGCCATCATACGAACAGATTCACCAAATCCACGTGCAGATGGCAAATCATTTGCCACCAATGTAAACATTTTACCACTGGACACAAACAAGTTTATTTTGTCAGTAGACATAGCGTGGAACGCAGTTTGTAATTCGTCGCCTTCTTTGAATTTCATATCCAGCGCATTTAAATCCAAATGTCCCTTGGCCGCGCGTATCCAGCCCATTGTTGACAAGATAATTGTCAGCGGTTCTTTTTCGATAAATTCATCTGCGTTTACGACGATTTCTTCTGTCTGTTCTGCCCATGTAGTGCGACGGCGCCCCAGTTTTGTCTTTTTATCGTATGTCTTTTTAATATCGTTAAACCATGCCTTTAACTGTTCGTTCTGGGCATCTTCGCTGGCCAACAAGGCCTGTAACTGTTCTTGTTCTGCGCGCAGGGCCGCATCTTCGCGTTTGATTTCCATTTCTTCCAGTTTACGCAGCGAACGCAGACGGGTGTTCAATATCGCTTCGACCTGAATTTCTGTCAGGTTGAATTCAGTCATCAATACGCCCTTGGCATCGTCTTCGTTTCTGATGATTTCAATTACCCTGTCCAGATTCAGATATACAACCAGCAACCCGCCCAAGATTTCCAATCTGCGTGCGATGTTATTCAAACGCCATTGGGTACGACGACGCAACACGTCTTTTTGATGCGCAATAAATTCACGCAACACATCGCCAATCGGCATTACACGCGGTGCGCCCTTGGAATCGATAACATTAAAGTTCATGTTAAAGCGATATTCTAAATCAGACATCGCAAACAAGTGCGCCATCATTTTATCCGCAGGTATATTGCGCGACTTTGGCGTGATAACAATACGAACATCTGTGGTTGATTCATCAACAATATCGTCAACCAGTGGTAACTTTTTCGCATCAATCAATGTTGCGATTTGTTCAACCAACTTGGACTTTACAATACCATATGGAATTTCAGATATTACAACCTGCCAGCCACCACGTTCCAGATTTTCAATTTCCCATTTGGCACGAATACGAAATGCGCCCTTGCCCGTGTCATAGTTTTTAACAATAGTTTCAAAACTGTCAATTAAAACACCGCCTGTTGGAAAGTCAGGTCCAACCATCTTTTTCATAATCTGGGCAGTTGTCGCATCAGGTTTATCCACAACCAGATTTAGGGCATCACAAACCTCGGCTACATTATGTGTTGGAATATTTGTTGCCATACCAACCGCAATACCCATACCACCATTTGCCAACAGATTTGGAAATGCGCCCGGCATAACAACCGGTTCCAATGTTGTGCCGTCAAAGTTCGGCATCATATCAACACTATTTTCATCCAAGCCTTCCATAATCAGCATGGCCGCTTCGGTCATTTTAGATTCTGTATAACGATATGCCGCCTGGGGGTCGCCGTCAATATTACCAAAGTTACCCTGACCATCAATCAATGGATAACGTACAGAAAAGTCCTGGGCCAGGCGAACCATTGCGTCATATACAGAACTGTCCCCGTGTGGGTGATAATGACCCAGCACGTCACCAACAACCGTGGCACACTTACGAAAAGCGGCGTTTGGCGATAATTTCTGACGCAACATAGAATATAAAATACGACGATGTACAGGTTTTAACCCATCGCGAACATCAGGCAATGCGCGCGACACAATCGTACTGACCGCATACGACAGATAGCGTTCAGACAACGCATCTGACAACTGTTGTGAATCAATATTTTCGATAATTTCCTTACTCATAGCACTAAAAATTTAGAACATTTAGAAAAAAATAACAACAGAAAAAACAACAGAATCTGTATTATTTTTTGAAATTTGTTTATATGTGTGTTATAATCAAAATGAACCTGATGGGAATTGGGTTCGGGGCTGTGGTGGCCCGCAAACACGGTGCAAAAGCATCGTAATCTGATGTCTTTTTTCGGTGCTTTTTGCGCCGTTATTTCTCCACAACCAATGGTTGGGGAGCCGTTTATCGTAAGGTAACGGAGCATTTGTTTGCTGACACCAACTCCCCGACCGTCATTCCTTGGCGGTTTTTTGATACAAAAACTTGGGGATGTTATGAAAAGAATTTTATTGTTTTTATCCGCGGTATTTATCGCAACCACCGCAATTGCAGAACAAATAACAATAAATTGGGGTGCGGATAATGAACATTATACTGCTACAAGTTGCGAAATCGGAAATGATGTAATATTACCAACCACACCAACAAAACGCGGCCATATTTTTAAGGGGTGGATTGCCGAACATTTCAACCGGGGAATTTTTGCTGATTGGAACAATGTTCCGGTCATAGACACTTCTTATGCAATTGATAGTCATAATAATCATAAACCATTAAAAAATGATTATATCATCGTCTCTGATTCTAGACTATATGCGCCTTTAGAAACTGCAAATAAAATTACTCTATATCATGCGCGCAATTATTATAATATGAATTATTTATATTTTGATTACAATACAGGTCTAATACATAGCTATAATACAAGTAATACCAATAAAGATACTTCATTATTCGGTATCAATGAAGAGTTAAGACTAAAAGCCCCAGGCGACGGAAAAATTTATATTTATGCAAATGCAAACAATGTGGTGTGTAATGGTACAACATATAATTCTGGCGATTTAGTTTTTGAAGAATCTTGGACCAATACTTCTACAATAGAATTTTATTTTCCTAAACAAACAAATATTTTATCTGGTACATGGAAATTCGTATATCAAGGCACTTGGGAAACAGATGGGAAATATGGCTGGAAACCATCAGAGCAAATCATAAGCCAATAAAATGATTATTCTTGCCGTCATTTTTATCATTTGTTTTTCTATGCCTGTCTTGGCAGATGATTTTATTACAGATAATATCATTAACGGGTGTGGCGATGCGTATTCTTATCGCGCTATCTTTGAACCAATTACTTATAATTGCGCAAATGGTTACTTTTTGCCTGCAGGTGCAATTTCTTGTGCAACATGTCCATCGGGTTATACATGTCCTGGCGGCTCATATACTTTTAGCACAACAAATACCCAAGGCATAGCCGAAGGTGATATACTCGTCCAAGATGCAATTGGCAGTTGCTCGTCAGATTTTAATCAAAACTTTTCTGCCCTATTTGAACCAATTGTTTATACCTGTTCGTCTGGTTTTTATCTGCCTGCGGGTAATGATTGGATAGACGATTCAGAAGGTTGCAGGCCTTGTTTAAACGACAACTATTGCGCTGGAGGAACATATACTTTTAATGAAACAGAAACGCAGGGGATTTTGCCCTGCCCCGAAACTCATCCGTATGCGCCGGTGGGTATGTGGTTGGAATCACAGTGTGGGCGCAAATTGTATATTGGGGGTGAATATTTATATTTGCACCAGTCGCCTGCGGCACCAGCCGAACACAGGTTATATGCGCGTATTGAGACAAGAGTTTATTCTGCCAATGCAACACCGATTTCAGAAAAACCAGATTTAAAAATGTCTGCCAATGCCCAACGCGCATTACATGTAAAAATTGACGGTATTGAATATCTGATTCACGATGATTCTGTAAAATAAAAAAATCCCCAAACGGGGATTTTTTATTTAGTGATTATTTCCAGTACGCGTGGAACAACATCATCAATCGCAACACGTACTTGTTCCATCGTGTCACGATAGCGTAATGTTACTGTGTTATCTTCCATTGTTTGATGATCAACAGTAATACAAACTGGTGTTCCAATTTCGTCATGTCTGCGATAGTTCTTGCCAATATTACCAGAATTTTCCAATTCAATTCGGCCAATGCCCAATTTGCGCAAACGCGCAACAATGTCATTTGAAATATTCAACAATTCTGGGACATTACGTGCCAATGGAATAACCGCCGCCTTGACCGGTGACAGGGCTGGTT
>JAZRAD010000014.1:0-6705 GCA_045634405.1 Candidatus Enterousia sp. | reverse complement strand
CAAGGATATTTGTGATTTAACCGGCGTTACAGATAAAAAGATTCCATTTAGTGGATTGACGTTTCCGGCATGTGAAAAGTGTAATTCTGTTGATTCTAAACTAGAAGGCGAGGCAAAAATAATCGTTGAAAAAATGATGGCAGGTCAGTCTGCGACAGGTGCAGAAATCAATGTCTTGCTGGATTGGTTTGATAAATTGCGTGTCGGTCTGTGGTTGGGGCAGATGATGTTGAAAAAAAATATAGATGAAATAGATCCCAATTTTTATATTAACGACAGAATTGGTGCTTATGACCGCATGTTGATTATCGAGCGTATTGATGGTGTCGGTAATGGACTTGGCTTGTGTGGTAATTATACAGAAATGTTTATGTGGGCACCTTCAGTTTTTCAGATATGGTTTAACGACGTTTTGATTACCAGTGCGTCTACAGCGGGTTTGGTTTCAAGCAAACTTGGATTTCCGCGTTTGACCAAACAGAAACAAGGAAACTATCGTCAAACTTGTGCAACTTTTATGTTCGGCAGATGCAAGGCAACGCATCCTGTGGTAATGAATTTGGATGCATCAGATAAAACGATAATATACCAACCGATGTTCAAAAATTTTGTTTCGCAGACCAATATGTATAACACTGAATATGTTCAACAGCACAGTTATAATACCGCTGCTGGGGTTGGTGGTGTTTTTGTTCAAAGACACAGTAATGCAATCAGATATTTAAATCCATCTGACAAAGTGACCTTGATGCCAAAAAAACAGCCGGTAAATTCAGAAAGTAAAAGCATAAAACGCGTTTTTGATTTACAGAACTATTTGGTTACACAGTTTAGTGATTTGAATTCTTATTCTGTGGGGGGGCAATCTGTTATAAAGGGTTGTTTGGCGGAAAATCAGATACTTGCAAAACTGGCTGAACGTTCCAAATAGCTCAGGAAATCATACCTGCGGAAATCGCAGGTGTTTTTTTGCATAATTGTAATAACTCAGAGGAGAGAGGCCATGTTACTAAAATCAAAAATTTGTTTCACAGCGTTTGCAATATACGAAGTTGTTGCAGTATCTGCATTACATTTTCAAAGAATATGTGATGCGATGTTTGGGGTTCCATTTTGCAACAGTTGGTTCAGATATTTTCTGTTCTGTGTTGTTGTGCCGCTGTTTGTCGGTTTAATCTTGATGTGGATACGCGAAATAGTTCGTTTCCGTCGCCGTCGCAGTTTCATTCGTCGCGCCAGAAATATGGTAAATGGAATTTTGACCAGTATTCGTGGCAAGATTTCTGAACACATTGACATCACAGATTTAGAACGTATCGTAACAGCTGCGGTATTGGTTGGAATAAAGAAATATGCAGACAGTCATCCAAACCTGCGTCATCATGTAAATCATGTGATGGATGTTGCGAATGGTGAAACCGAGATTGACTTGTTGTCAACCAAAGATGAAGTTGTTCCTGTCAAAAAACGCAAAACAACTACAAAAAATAATACTAAAAAGAAATAAAAAAATCCCCGTTTGGGGATTTTTTATCTTTCGCGCTCACGTTCGTTTTCGTGTTCGCCGATTGTTCGGACGTTTTCAGGCGTACGTACCACTGATGCTTTTTTTGTGACTGTGGTGCGTGGTGTGTCAGATTCAAATTCCAAAAATTTCTGGCGTAATATTTCCATACCATTTTGTATTTTTGTGTCTGCCGATTCTGCCCATGTTGCACGTTCGTTATCTGGACATTGTATCAGGTTATTTGCATTATGTGATGCGATAATCTGACTTTCCCAGCGTTTACGATGATAGAATACAGACTGGCGTGCATACAGTGTTGCAGGGTTGTTGAACGGTACCGCAAAAATTGCATCGCGCAATGTATCCAGTGCCTTGGCCCACGCCTCGCGCAGTTTTATATCATCCAACCAATTTCGCAGTGACAAACCAGAAAATAACACGTCAATTGCGTTATCGATTTGTGTTTTATCTTGTTCGGTCAGTTGGCTTTTCATAAAATTTTCAACCGTCTGACCGTTCAAGATTGCCATTGTTTTTTCAAAATCCAAACTCATTTTATGCGGCCTTTTGATTATATTGCATCATCATAAACAACTTCATACGTTGTTGTACTATGCGCTGTGCGTCTGTTGCATTTTGTTTTTCAATTGGTTGTTTAACAACAGGTTGACCTGTTTGTTCTTTGGTTTTTTGAACGATTGGTTTTGCGTTGTCCAGAACCGGTCTTTTAATAATTTTTTCAGACTGATTTCCGGCCGCTTTTTGTGCGTCCAATCTTTGTGCCGCGGACTTTTGCACTGTTTGTTCCATTTGTTCGGGTGCGATTTTTTGCGCCTCCGGTTTTTGAACTGTTTTTTCTGGTGCGGATTTTGCAACAGATTGTTCGTTCGGTTTATTCAGTTCTTCGGTATGTGCAAAGTACTTGGCGGATATTAAATTGATTATATCCATTGCTTCGCGTATTTGCTTTGTGCCGTGCTGTTGCAGTTGTTGCATTTCTTTTGGCGTTTTGTTCAGTGTGTTTGGACTGTTTTTGTTTGTCATAATAACACGTGACCAAGTTGCCTTGTGTGCAGACGCAACACTGTTCAGATATTTTGTGACAGGATTATTCTTGTTTTTATTTTTCAAGAATCCTTCGCATTGTGTTAATGCGGTCTGCCATGCACGGCCCAGCGATTGTTTTTCTGTCCAGTTTACCCATGCAAATCCGGAATATAATTTCAAATAAGAATTGAATAATTTTTTTCTTTCTGCTGCATCGATTTTTTTTGCAACATCTTTATCAATTTTTACAATCATTTTTTGTGGTTCTGTCATCATATTGAACTCCTTTGTTTAATGTTGAAGTCCTGTGCCATCCCATCACAGTAAATTTATATAGGTAATTTTTCCCGCATTTCAAGTCTTTTTCTTGTCAAGTAAAAAGTTTTTTTGACATCCGTCCTAAATCAGTGCAAAAATATAAATGTTCATATCAGAACAACGTACTGTTGCCAATAATGGGCGGTATGGATATGAACCTGCATCTTGCCAATAATGGGGGTGTGGAAATTCATCGAAACCAAGGAGTTAAAAGATGAAAAAAACATTAAAAGCAGCGGTCGCATTGTCAGTTTTTGCTGCACCAGCGTATGCTGCGAATCTGGAAAACCCACTGTATATGCCATCGCAGGGCAGTGCATATTCCAAAACATCTGCGGGTGTTATCTATAAAATCGCAGATGATACAGCCGCAATGAAAGCAAAAGATCATGACGGCGCAACAGAATTTCCAATCTGGCGTTTACACGAAGAATTGGGATACGGTATCTTGGACAATCTGGAAGCATATGCTAAATTCGGTTACACCCACGACGGTGACATCGACCGCAAGGGTATGCATCTGGGTCGCGCAGGTTTGAAATACCGTGCATTGGAAATGTCAGGTTATGTATGGGATCTGTACGCAGACGCACAATTGGGCGGCATCAGTGAAATGTCTGGCTCTTATGATGTGGATGGTTTTACGTATGATAACTATTCAAATGGCCGCTGGGGTTTCCATGTTGGAACACAGTTTGGTAAACAGTTTGAAAAATTCAGTGTTGCTGCATTTGCAGAAGTACTGCGTACATTCGGCAACGACAACAACAGTATTGAAGTGAAAGCGATTGATGCAAGCAAATTAGGTGCTGGTATTTTGGATAGAGGTACCTTATCAATGTTGGGTTTTGAAAATGAAATATCTGTTGATTTGAAGTCTGCAACCGAAGTTAATGCAGGTTTAAAAGCGTTCTATCAAATGAACGACAAATGGTCATTTGGTGTCGGCTTTACATATAAACACCATGCAGACAATGGTGTTGACGGCTTGGCGTCTGGGTTAGGCGCGATATCACAGGAATCGGCAACAAAAGCGGCTGTTGGTGGTGTAATGGAAGCAATGGGCGTTGGTCAGGAGCAGGCGGCTGCAATCGTTCAGTCTACTCCATCCCTTGTCGCGGATGCTGCTGCTACACTGTCGGACAAACAACAACAGGTTAAAACTGGTTTGTTGAGTAAGGTGGCCGACATGAACGACGGGTTCGATGAATATGTATTGGGTCTGTCTGCGGCATATCAGATGACTGATGCGACACAGGTTGCTGTATATGGTGAATATACATTCGATACTGCACATGATCAGTCACAAAATGGCACAGATGTCAAAGCTGAATTGGGTGTTCGTTTGAACGTTCAGTTCTAAATTGAATAAAAAAATAACTTATATTGGACAAAATTCCCCACATGTCGTGGGGATTTTTTTATTGTTGCTTGCACCTGGGGGTAAAAAATGATATAATATCACAAAAGGAATAATGGGAAAGGCATGATAAAATCAAAGATTTCTGCCGTTTTGACGGGTGTTTTGCTGGTTCTGCCATGTGTGGCGGGTGCGGCTTATCCGGTTTATCAGAATTATCAAGGTGCACAACCAATGGTTCAGGGTGGTTATGTGCCTGCTGTAAATAATCGTATGGTTCAACCTGCTGTTGCAAATAACGGTATGGCTGTGTATCCACAGTATGCGAATAATGTTGTTGCTGCTCAGCCGACACGTATAACTGGCGCGTTGCCGCGTGTGGGGTCGTCCCAGACAACGGCTGGTCGTCAATATTATCAGCCTGCAGATTATGACAGATTGGCAGACAGTGGTTTATATGTTGGTTTGTCTGTTGCGTATAATGCGTCTTTGATGGGCGGGATGGAGGCTGATTACGCCAGCGAGGCTGAGGCATACACCGTCCCAGGTGCGTTTGAACGTGCAGATTTTCATTCTGATACAATGATTCCTTTGCAGGTTTCTGTGGGTGCGGCAATCAATAATGATATTCGTGTTGATTTCTCGTATTTGCGTTATTCTGGATTGTCATATCCTGATACGGTTCAAACATCGGATGGTGCTGGTGGTATGATACCTGCTCAGGTTGATGGTGGTGCGGTTACTGCGAATACAACAATGTTAAACGTTTATTACAACATTGATTCGTTTACAGGGTTTTTGGCTGGCGGTTCGTTGAGACCATATGTTGGTGCTGGTGTTGGTATATCTTTGAATACGATTGCGGACTATGCTGTATATGATAATACGTTCTATTCTGTATTAGATCCAGGATATGCAGGTGCAGGTCAGCTGACTGGTATTTCTGATATTGTGGCATATCACAATGGTGGTACAACCGAAGAATTGGCATTTATGCTGGAAGGTGGTGTAACAACAGAATTACAGGGTGGCTTAAAACTTGATTTCTTTGTTCGTTATGCAAATTTGGGTCAGGTTAAAACGTCGGGCAGTATTGTTTTGTCGCAGGTTGAGTGGCTGGGTGACGGTGCTGGTGGTGAATACGAAGCGCCATATGATAGTGTGTTTCACTATACCAACTGGTATGAAAGTGGCAGGTTGGGATTGGTTGATGTTGGTCTTAGACTGAGATTGCAGTTCTAAGGCATAACAGCAATTGTATTTGGTAAGAGAGAGAATATGAAATACAATCGTTTAAGTTTTTTATCTATTTTTATTGCGCTTGGTTTTTTGCCGTTGGTTGGTGATGCGGCTATTCGTGTTGGTAATGCAGCGCGTAATAATGCCCAAGGGTATCAACAGGTAAATACGCAACGTTATCAGGCAGAGGCTAATGCCCAAGCTCAGGAACAACAGCCGACCGAGTTGCCAATAAATGTTACCAGCCAACAGTTGGCACAGCAAATTCAAAGTGGTGATACAAGTGCTGGTGTGACTGTTGAAGATTTAGAACGTTGTTCTATGATTTATCCAAATGGTCAATTTGAATGGGCACGCCCAACAATCGGTATGCAGGCGGGCGGTGCGCCTACGTGTACTGCAGTGGTTGAATTGCGTGCGATGGGTAGTGGGCAAGAATATATATTATTAGCGCGTGCCAATTTGGCGGCTGGTGACAGTTTTGATTGTAATGTTTCTAATTTCCCGCAAGCTACGTTGTTTGAAGAAGCGGGTACCGTAGAATTTCCAGCAGACGCAGAGCCAACTGTCGAAGATGTTGTTGCTGTTATGAATGAAGAACAGAAACAAAATGCAGCGATTAAGATTATCAGCGGTGCTGTATTGGGCGGTTTGGGTGGTAATGTCGCTGGCAAGAACGAAGTTGGTAAAGACGGGATCTTGGGCGGCGGCAAAGATAAGATTGTAAGCAGTGTAATAGGTGCTGTGGGTGGTGCGGGTTTGATGGCGGCCAGCTCTTATTCTGGCAAGGTTGCGGGCGATATGATTTTATCAACTGGTGTAAATGCGGCTGCGGGTGCTGTTATTGGTAATATTGTAACAGATGGCGATTCTGTAATGCGTATTGAAAAGTGTAAAATAGATGAAAGAGAAACAACGTGTTTGTGGGGGTATATCGAAAAAGTGTCAAGTACTGGTGCAGATAGCAAAAGAGTATATGTGTCTGTAGATAGTAATACAAAATTTAAAAGTTGCAGCAACGACAATGCTGGTTGTCAAACAGTTATGGTTGGTGGAGATGATTTGAATATCAAAGGTTATAATGAGAATAATAGTAATAATAATGATAAAGATAAAAAGACCTTTGATGAAATTCATTATAACGGTTCATGGAAGGATGACCCTAATATTACACAATATTGCTTATACAACGATGACATGAAAAATCAAGACGCAGTGGAATGTAATAATGTCA
>JAZRAD010000013.1:0-5270 GCA_045634405.1 Candidatus Enterousia sp. | reverse complement strand
GCGATCGTGCATTATTGGGCGGTCATGTTGGCGTTGCCAATGGTGTCAAGATTGGAAATGATGCGTCTGTCGGCGCAAACAGTGGCGTTTTCCGCAATATTCCAGATGGTGAAAGTCATATGGGCTATCCAGCAGGGCCGGGTACAGAATTTATGCGTCACTATGCATGGTTGCGCAAGAATTCCAAGAAATAATACGGGGTACTGATATGATTGTAGACGCAAAAGAAATAGAAAAAGTAATTCCACATCGTGGCGATATGCGTATGGTTGATGAAATACGTGAATATTCTGACACCAGCGCGGTTGGTGTAAAGTATGTACGCGACGATGAATTTTGGTGTGCTGGTCATTTTCCGGGTAACCCGATTATGCCAGGCGTATTACAGGTCGAAGCATTGGCGCAAACTGCGTGCTTTGTTGCGTTCAGTCGCCTGTCAGATGAAGAGCGTGAAAATATGCTGGGTTACTTTACAACAATGGAAAAGATTAAGTTTTCGCATATGGTTCGCCCAGGGGACAAGCTGGAATTACATGTTGAATTATTGGTTACAAAGATGAGTCTTTATAAATTCCATGGTATTGCGATGGTTGCTGGGAAAAAGGTCGCAGAATCAACATTTACCGCTGTCTTGCAAAAAGTTGAAAAATAAAGAAATGTGGCGTTTGCCACATTTTTTTATCGCGCAATGATTTTTTTCTTTTTATAGTATGATTAAGTCCAATATAACAATACAAAAAGGAAAGAAAATGAAAAAGAACTTTTTATCTGCATTGTTGTTTTCAGTTTTGCCTGTTGTATCATACGCAGTAATGCCATACACAGGCGCGTATCAGACAATTGATGACGAAACAAATTCGCCGAAATCAATTGTATATTTGTATGAATATTTTGATGGCGATGACGTTGAATTGGCTGGCCGTATTATTGCGCTGTATAACGCAGACGGCACAATTTCAGAAACATTGACGAACCCGACACGTATTGCGGACAAGGTACCAGGCGCCCCAAAAATGGTCGGTTTGGACATTATCTGGGATATGGAATGGGAAGATGACGAACGCGAATACGAAGACGGCAAGATTATGGATCCAAAGACTGGCAAAATATATTCCAGTGTAATTTGGCAGAAAGAGCCAAACAAACTGAATGTTCGCGGCAAGATTGGGCCATTTGGTCGCACCCAGCACTGGAACGTGATTGAAAAGACTCAATTGCCAACAGATTTGCAGAATTTGGATGTCAGCATTTGGCAACCATCCCGCAAATAATCTTATTCTAATACAGATAAAAAATCCCCCGTTTGGGGGATTTTTTATGTTTTTAGAAAATAAAGTTGAAAATCCAAATAAAATACAATAGAATCCGCCTTGAATGAACAGGGATGTTCGTTCGGGGCCTTCATAAGCCCACCAGAAAGCGGTGTCAAAAAAAACGACACTGTATCCGTCAGACACAAGGCGCGGATGCGTCTTTTATATTCCCCAACCGCGTTGTCGGGGAGCCGTCAGTGTATACAACAGGGTTTCCCGAAGACTGACGGGATCAGGCTTTTTGGTGATTTATGAACTCCCCGACCATCATTCCTGTGATGGTCTTTTTTTTTTACAAAAAAATGGAGTTGATAAAAATGTTTAAAAAGCATAGTTGGGAGTATAAATTATTATCAAAATCAAAGGAATTCAATAAAAAATGGTATTTACAAACATACCCTGATGTGGCCAAGGCAAAAGTTGACCCAATTGAACATTATATCAACCACGGCTGGAAAGAGGGCAGAAATCCAGGTCCAACTTTCAATACAGTCTCTTATCTTACATTAAATTCGGACGTTCGTAATGCAAATATAAACCCATTGATTCATTGGGAACGTTTTGGCAGGCAAGAAGGACGTAACACAGGTACCAATTATGGACAAGTGCCAAAACAACAAAATAAAACCGGAAAATTTGTTGATACCGTAATATTTCCAAAGGATGCAAAAAAATATACCTATGACACCAAAAATATTAAAACAAATAAAAAATATAAAAGAATTGCTGTTTTTGCGTCTTATTCTGGCGATGGTACAATTGCAGACTATGTTGTTTACTATTTAAAAGAATTGAAAAAGGTTTGCGACGCTATTGTTTTTGTTGCAGACAATCCAATAATCCCAGCGGAGGCCGAAAAAATAAAAGATATTGTCATATATGCCCAATTTGAACGTCATAACGAATATGACTTTGGTTCATATAAACGCGGTTATATGTGGTTAAAAAAACAAGGATTATTGAAATGTTGTGATGAATTGTTGATTTGTAACGACTCTTGTTATGGTCCCGTATATCCATTCAAAGATGTTTTTGATAAAATGGCCAAAAAAGATTGTGATTTTTGGGGAATGTTATCAAATACTGAAATACAGTATCATTTACAAAGTTACTTTTTGAATTTTAAATGCAATGTTTTTAATTCTGATTGTTTTGATAAATTTATGACCGATATACACAGACAAGAATCTGTTCAACAGGTGTTTTTACAATATGAAACAAAATTGACACAGATATTAAACGATGCAGGTTTTAAATCATGCGCCTTTATCGAAAGCGCGGATTACCAAGGCAAACATCCGCATAATATTCATTCAAATTTTACGTTTTTTCCAAAATGGCTGATGAGCAATGGTATGCCATTGATAAAATTAAAGGCGATTCTACAATATGGTCGGTGTAATTTTGAATCATTGACCGATACATTGGATTTTATACAGAAAAAAAATAAAAAGTTATTTGATGTTATAAATTCACATAATAATGGCGTACTATTACCACATTTTTCAATAATTGTGCCAACATATAACAGAAAAAACGATTTGGTTTTGGCGTTATATTCCGTGTTGGCACAAACATATCAAAATTTCGAAGTTATTGTGGTTGATGACGGTTCAACAGATAATACCATGGAACATCTGCAAACAGTATTCCCACATGAATTAAAAACTGGAAAAATCAGATATTTTTATAAACAGAACGGCGGATGTTGCGCCGCCAGAAATTATGCATTGGAACGCGCAAAAAATGATTGGATTGCGTATCTTGATTCTGACAATGTGTTATTGCCAGATTTTTTGGACAACTTTGTAACCCATATCTATTACAATTACACTTCTAAATGTTTGTATTGTAATTTTGTGACGTATAAACAGCGTCGTGTTGGTCAGGCATTTGACCTAAACAAATTATTACAAGCAAACTTTATTGATTTGGGTACATTTGTGCATCATAAATCTGTATATGATGAATTGGGCGGTTTTGATACAAATATGACACGACTGGTTGATTGGGAACTTATTATCAGATATACAAAAAAATACACACCAGTATATATCAACAAGGCATGTTTGTTATATAACGATATTTACAGTGACGGCAGAATCACTATTTCTGCGAACTATTATAACAATCTGAATTATGTCAGAAAAAAACATACAGATTATCCAACTGTAACGACTGTTATCACAACATATAATCATGAAAAATATATCGAACAGGCATTGGAAAGCGCAGTTAAACAATCGGGGCGTTTCATACATGAAATCTTGGTTTCTGATGACGGTTCAACCGATGGAACACGAAAAATCATAAAAAGATACTGTGACGCATATCCGTATCTGATTAAAGATATCTCGCCAAAGAAAAATTTGGGAATTTCAAAAAATCTGAAACATTGTTTTAGACATGCGACTGGTAAATATATCGCAATACTGGAAGGCGATGATTATTGGACCAGCGATAAAAAATTGGAAAAGCAAATGAATTTTATGGAACAAAATAAAGAAAGTTCAATGGTTTTTAGTAGAGTTAGGGTATTCAATGAGAAAACGCAAAAGTCATTATTATTAGATAGACATAATAATTTGCCAACTAAATTAACAGGAAGCGATTTTATTAAAGAACCGTCTTTAATAGCTAATTTTTCTTGTTGTTTGTTTAAGGGGGAATTTATGAAAAAATTACCGGCAGTATTATACAAGCATCGGTTAAGTGAAATTCCATTGGCATTTTATTTGGAACGTTTCGGGAACATTGGTTTCATAGGAGAAATTTTATCTGTATATCGTCAACATGAAAATGGTGTGTGGTCTGGTGCCGATAAAATAAGACGACTGGAATCTGGGCTAAATGTCAGATTAAATGCGTTGGCTGTATGCAGCAAAAAATATCAAAGGGCGTTAAAAAATATAATAGAAACAGATTATATATCTCGTATTGAAGAATTAAAAGGTTTGTCACAAAAGCACGCAGGGCCAATATGTCATAATAAAAATAAAACCCATAAACTAAAATCTTATCTGTTATTCCCGTATTATTTACTTGCGATGTTGGTTATGAAATATATTTTATTACCAATAAGGAAAAAGAAACACTAAAAAATCCCCCGTTTGGGGGATTTTTTACATCATTCCTGGCATGCCACCCGCCATTGGTGGGGTGGATGGTTTTTCTTCGGGGATTTCTGTCATAACTGCGCCCGTGGTCAGCATTACGCCAGCGGTGCTTGCCGCCGCTGCGATTGCTGTCTTGACAACCTTGGCCGGGTCAATAATGCCCGCCGCCATCATGTCAACATATTCGCCTGTCTGTGCGTTGTAACCAAAGTTGTAATCAGATGATTCCATAACCTTGCCCACAACGATTTCGCCGGATGTACCTGCGTTTTCAGCAATCTGGGCACAAGGTGCGATAATTGCACGGCGTACAATATCAATACCGACATTTTGGTCTGTGTTTGCACCTGTTAAATTTTCCAGTGCTTTTACTGCGCGTACCAATGCAATACCGCCACCAGCAACGATGCCTTCGGCCACAGCTGCGCGTGTCGCAGCCAGTGCGTCATCAACACGGTCTTTCTTTTCTTTTACTTCTACTTCGGTCATACCGCCAACCTTGATAACGGCAACGCCACCGACCAATTTTGCCAATCTTTCAGACAATTTTTCACGGTCATAATCACTGGTTGATGCTGCAATAGCAACACGGATTTCGTCTGCACGCGCGTCAATCGCGGATTTATCACCGCCACCGTGTGCCAACAGGGTAGAGTCTTTGGAAACAACAACTTTCTTTGCGCTGCCCAATACCATTGGACTGATGTTTTCAAATGTCATACCCATATCATCAGAAATAACAGTTGCGCCTGTTACAATCGCGATATCTTTCAGCATTTCTTTGCGTCTGTCGCCAAAGCCTGGTGCCTTGACCGCACAAACTTTCAGACCGCCGCGCAGA
>JAZRAD010000012.1:0-5587 GCA_045634405.1 Candidatus Enterousia sp. | reverse complement strand
CGCGTACGCGACAATGCAACATACGCCTGCCCGTGAGCAAAACAACCACGCGATACATCAACAACAACTGTGTCCAATGTTTTTCCCTGGGCTTTGTGTATCGTCATGGCATAGCCCAGATTTAGCGGAAATTGTTTATAGCCCCCTACTTCGTTTTCAATCAATCGGTCATTTTCATCACGCGAATATTCAATCTTTTGCCATTTTTCTGGTTTTACAGAAACTGTTTCACGGCCATCTGATAACAGTTGCACAATAATTTCACGACTGGACATACTGCGCACGATACCCATTGAACCATTGTGCCATTTGTCGCCATTTTTTACGAATACAACCAACGCACCGACCTTTAACGTCAATTCAAGTGGCGCAGGCACATCGCGTTCCGAAAAGTTACCACTTAATACGCCATTATATGTCACAGGCGTATCAGTTATCTGTGCCAGACGCGTGGCGTTTATACGGTCTGCGACCGCACGAAACGGCGTGATAACAACAGCATTCTGACGACGTGCATCATCATCAATCCGACACGAATTAAAGAAAGGCAATGCGTCTGTATTATTTTGGCGCAAGCGTATCAGACTGTTTAACAGGTCTGTATCATTCTGACGATATACTGTATCAAAATTATACTTTATAAAATTTGCGCGACTGTACACATGACTGTCAAAAAAGTACGAATTTGCATGACCGTATTCGTCACTGTAATACTGTGTCGCATCGCGCGTGATAACAGGTGGCAGTTGAAATAAGTCGCCAATGGCAACAACCTGAATTCCACCAAACGGTTCGTTATTTTTTCGTGCATATCGTGCCAAGATATCAATCGCATCCAGCAAATCAGGCGCGACCATTGATATTTCATCAATAATTAAAACATCTGTGGCGTTTAAAATATTGCGTGGTTTTGCCTTTAACTTTAACAATTCTGGCATAATAAAATCACGCGGTTGTATTTGAAACAGCGAATGTATCGTCTGTCCGCCAACATTTAATGCAGACACCGCCGTCGGACACGCACAGATTATACGCTTGGCCGATGCAGATTTCAGATAGTTTATAAACGTTGATTTCCCAGTACCCGCAGGCCCCAGAATCAACAAATTAGAACGCGTACGTTCAATCGCATTAAACGCATCCATCTGGGTCGGGCTTAAAATAGGTATCACAGAACTCATACCGGCATTATTACACAAACCACAACAAAATAAACAAATAATATTCATCTTTGTACAACAACCACTAAAAAGACTTGACAAATGATTTTTATGTATTATATTACCGGTTAGAAAAACAAAAAAGAGGATTTATAATGAACAATATTGATATCAAACAACGGATAAATGCATTAGAGCAGGAACTGTTGGCCGCAACAGACAAGGTTGCAGACTTGGAAAGAAAAATACAAGAACACAGGGTTGGTTTAAGTTTTAATGCAGTTGGTAAAACAGATGCAATTTATCCATACGAAGTGGATTTGCACAATGTTATTTTTAACCAAATGCAAATAAAACAAAAACTGGAAAAATTACGTGCAGAATTCCAACGATAAATAAAAAATCCCCCGCTTGGGGGATTTTTTTAATTGCAAAATATATTATTTACATACTGCAACGTATGGGGGGCGGGATTTTTCCGCATCAATTTGCCCAGCGCCACAATCCAAACAATTAAACTTTCTGTTTTGTGAGTGCATTTTATCCAATGGCACAGAAATACCAGCAACATCCGTGACATTATTTACATAGCTTATATTTGGAAACCCAAAATATATTGCACGCGATGTCCCAGCGCATGATGATGCGTTTGGATAACAGCTGGGGTTATTCATCTTGGACGGATCTGGGACACAATATGACGCACATGTATCAGGGTCTGTTATTAAACGCTCGCAATCTGTACATGATGTTTGCGGAATTCGCAGGGTTGTACCAGTACTGTATCGCCCAGCTGACAAAACATTTTCACATTTTTTGGTATCCGCAGCCGACCCTGGTTCAACCACACATTCCCATTCCAACGTATTATAATTCAAACGCGCAATCATATTATTTGGACATACTTTTTCTGGGAACGGACTGATGCATTCCCAAACTTCATCAACCATTACTGCATTTTGATTACCAGAACACAGAGGGCGTCGGGCTTCATCAGCAACACATTCTTCTAAGTCAGAATCCCAGACCATATCGCCACCACAATTAGTCTTTACATTATATCCAATACACTGCCAGCGACCGAAACGATATGTCTTGGCCGTTCCCACAGGGCATATAATACCTTCGCCAGTATCCACAGCAGAAAATTCTGCAGATGTTTCCGGAACTTCAAATTGAGTCAAATATACCAACTGACCATCCTGCAATTTCATTTCTTTGATAATCGCATTTGGAATAATACGCTTAGTCACAGTACCGCCAGATATTATGTAATTGTCTTGCAATAATCCAAATGTGCCAGAATCTGAAAAATAACGCTCCAATATATCCATCATATCGTTATAGTATGCTGTATCAATCTGGGCAGTTGATGTAACAATATAGTGATATATCTTTTTCTTGGACGATTGATTTTCACACCCTGTTACCTTCATAGATTCGTTTAGACATACAAACTGACTGACAATACCATTCTGTTCAACACAAACATCTTCGAAATCAAAGCCGTTTATTTGTGCATTATGCATCGCAGTTGCACACTGGGCAATAACACGCATATCTGACATACTTATCGCTGTTTCTGTGGCGTGTTGTTCAATCTTTTGACTGGGGCTGTCAAACATATAGACACCCGCCATGAACAAGGCAACCAATATCATGATAAAAATATTCATCATTCCCTCTTGCGATTTATTAAAAGTCTAGGTAATATACAAATAAATTGCAACAGAAAATCTGGGGATGACATGAAAAAGTTTTTAATTGTTTTAACAATGACCCTTATGACAGCATGTGGCTTTCAGCCAATGTTCACAGGTCAAACAACTGATATATATGTCGCACCAATCAATGGAATAAATGGTATTGAGTTGCGTAATGCACTGTGGACAGAATTTGGTGATCAATATGGCCCAGATGCAAAATATACACTGTCTGTACAACTGCGTGACCCGACTACTAGGTACAAGGCATTGGCACAAACAGGTGACGCAGAATGGCAAGAAATATCACTGTCTGCGACATACACACTGACACATAATGGTAAAAAGATTGCGTCAGGTTCTGAAAAAGCATCCGAATCGTACGCTTTTGTATCATACTTGGTTGCATCAAATGCATCTTATAATAATTCCGTTAAAAATGTTATTCGCACACTGTCTGAAAAAATTAGCACTCGCGTTATCGCAGAAACATATAAATACGAACACAAAGATACAGTTAAATAATGAAATGGCGTGACGCAGATTTTAAAAGCGGCATTGAAAAAATCAAGGCAGTCTTGATTTATGGTCAAGACGCGGGCTTGGTTGATGAATACAGCGATATGGCGATTGAAAAACTGGGAATCGCCAAGGATTGTTTGTTCGCACTGGATTCTGATGATTTACGAGAAAAGCAAGATGCCCTGTTCGCTGAGGCATGCAGCCCGTCAATGTTTGGCGATAAAAAACTGGTATTAATTTCACACGCCGGAGACAGCGACGCAAAACTTATTACTGATTTGGTAACTCATTCCGGTTTGTGCGCAACTGTTATTATAACGGCTGGCGATTTACGAACAGGTGGTGGGCTGCGTTCTTTATTTGAAGGTGCAGATGATTTGGCGGCCTTGGCATGCTTTTCTGACGACGCAAAAACATTAACAACACTGATACGCAATGAGCTGTCCGCATCCGCAGGAATTCATCAAATAACACCTGACGCGATGGAATATATGGTTGCGCATCTTGGGGGCGACCGCGGTATCACACGTGGATTTTTGGCGAAAATCGCACTGTATGTTGACGACAAACGTATTGTTGAACTTAGTGATGTTGAAAAATGCCTGCCTGATACGGGGGCGGCCGATATGGACGACTTTCTGTATTCTTTGACCGCAGGACATATTCAGCAAACAATGCGCGCATTGGACAGACTGTTTTATGACAACAAGGAATCTAATATGCTGGTTCGTATGCTGATAATGCATTTAAAAAAATTACAGAACGCTGTTGTAAACGGTCAATTGCCACGTCTGTTTTGGAAGGTTGAAGATAAGTTTAAACGCGCAATGAAAATATGGCCAGAATCTGAAATTTCAAATGTTTTAATTCGATTAAATGAACTGGAAAGACAACTAAGAACAACTGGTATGCCGACAGAAATCTTACTGCGTGATTTTGCATTAAAACTGTCGTTGCGTGCCGCTAAATTATCTATTAAACGAAGGAACTAAATAAAATGTTGGCATCTGTATATGCACCAAAAGACTTTAAAAGATTACGCGCCGCAGGCGATGTTGTTGCACGCTGTTTTGATTTTATTTCACCTTATATCAAGGCAGGTATTTCAACAGGCGAAATCGACAGACTGGTCGCACAATTTTTAAAAGAAAATGGCGCCAAATCTTCTGATTTAGGCTATCACGGATATCCAAAACATATTTGCACATCTGTAAACGATGTGATTGTGCACGGAATTCCCAGTGATGACGTTATACTGAAAGATGGCGACATTGTAAATGTTGATTTGACTGCTGAATACAAAGGGTTTCATGGCGACGCATCGCGTATGTTTATGATTGGTAATGTATCTAATCAGGCACGAAAACTGGTACAGGTATGTCAAGACGCTTTAAATGCTGCAATTGCCGTATGCGCACCAGGTGTTCCATTATCTGAAATTGGAAAAACAATCGAGGCAGTCGTATCACCACATGGCTTTTCAATATCGCGCGACTTTGTTGGTCATGGCATTGGCAAAGTTATGCACGACGACCCACAAATATATCACTTTTACGACAAACGCTGGGACAAAGTAAAAATGGTACCAGGGCTGGTATTCACAATCGAACCAATGATAAATACAGGTTCACCAGAATGTAAAATTGATGAAGACGGCTGGACTGCACGTACTGTTGATGGCGGACTGTCTGCCCAGTGGGAACACACAATTGGAATTACCGAAGATGGTGCAATCATATTCACAGAAAAAATGATTTGATATGCCAAATACAGACGATAAATTTTATATCGGTCATCGCGAACGCTTGAAAGAAAAATTCTTGGACAACAAGCTGACTGAATATGAACAACTGGAATTATTACTAAGCTATGCAATTCCACGTCGTGATGTCAGACCACTATCCAGAAAACTTATCGAACATTTTGGTAGCGTTTACTATGTCATCATCGCAGAATACGAAGATTTAATTGCCGTCAAGGGCGTTGGGCGTTCAACCGCGATATTGATAAAGCTGATTTACAATATGCTAAAACTTAGCCATATTAAAAAATTGAAAGACGGCAAAATATTTTTAAATCATCAGGCATTGGTGGACTTTTGCAGAATGGAATTGGCCGCAAAAACCAAAGAAGAATTTCACGTTCTGTATCTTGATTCTGATTTGCGTTTGATAGAACACGAATTACACAGCCAAGGCAGTA
>JAZRAD010000011.1:0-7312 GCA_045634405.1 Candidatus Enterousia sp. | reverse complement strand
ATTGAATATGATCAAGAAACAACACAACAAATGATAAATGCGGCTGTTGCCAAGACCACAGAATTGTTCAATATGTATTCTGCTGGTAATGCAGGTTATGAATATCACGAAACAAATGACCGTAAGTATAAAATTTATGATGATTTAAAACGTGTGTGATTTATTTTATTTCAATCATCAGCCCACAATGATCTGTTGCTTTTTCTGCCAGTCTTGGTTCAATGTCTATTTCACAGTTTTTTACCATTTTGGCAGCAACCTTGTTGCACAGGAAATAATCTAAACGCAGACCTTGTTTATTACCAACTGTATCATGGCCACGATAACCATACCATGTATAATCAATTTCGTCTGGGTGCATGGTGCGCCACGCGTCCATCCAGCCGGTGTTTAGCCATTCGTTCATGATTGTACGCGCCTGTGGGGCAGAAATTGCAACACCTTCGTAATTTTTTGGCTTCCATATATCCCTGTCTTCGATTGCAACATTAAAGTCGCCACCGATAATAACGGGTTCTTCGGAATCTAGATATTGTGCGATGTATTGTGTAAATGCACGCATCCATTCTAGTTTATATGGGAACTTTGGCGATGTAACCAAGTCGCCATTTGGCATATATACATTTATAATACGAACATGTCCATCAATCACACATTCCAAGAATCGTGCATTTACATCTGGGTATGTTGGCAATCCCATTGTTACATCTTCGATAGAATATTTTGAAAATACAGCAACGCCGTTCCATGATTTTTGACCAAAAACCTTGACATTATATCCGTATTCATCAAAGACCATATGTGGAAAGTTTGCGGTTTCAACCTTTAATTCCTGAACCAAGATAGTGTCGTATTCCCCAGAACGAAGAATATCAATAAAACTTTCAATATGGGCGCGGATAGAGTTTATATTTAATGTAAGTATTTTCATATTTGCAATCCTGTTTGTTGTTTTGTATAATACCCATTGTCCAATATAAAAACAACAAGGAAATTTTTACTATGAATATGTATCAGTTACTTGAACGTACCGCACAAACATGGCCAGATAATCTGTATTTGGTTCGCGAAGGCGTTACATACAAAGAATTCATTAACTTGGTCAAGGCGCGCGCCGCATCGTTGGATGCCGCTGGTGTTAAAAAGGGTGATGTTGTCGGTATTTTGTCGCACAATATTCCAGAATTCCCAATTACTATGTTTGCAATTTGGTATTTGGGTGGAACAGTATTGTTGTTGGATACAAATCTGACACCATTTGAATATGACAATATGGCATCTATTACAAATTGTCATATGGTTTGCGCAGAAAAGTCTTTTGTTTACAAGACCAGCAAATTCAAATTCTATGACATAACTAAAAAAGATGGCAAGGTCAAGGCAGATTTGAAACCTGCACAGGTTGAATCACTGGATATCGCAACAATGTCATTTACATCGGGCTCAACCGGTGTGCCAAAGGTTGTGCCACTGACACACTTTAACATTGTTGAATGTGCAAATTCTTTGGAATCAATGGCAGAATGGATAAAACCGGGGGATTATCTGTATGGATTTTTACCAATGTATCATGTGTTTGGTTTTGCGGTTGAAATATTGGCAACACTGCATTATGGCGCAGGTGTATTATTGCAGCCAACAATTAACCCAAAAGAAATTATGGCAGATTTCAAGAAATTCCGTCCACAGGTTATCCCAGCCGTGCCAAGATTATGGGAAGTTTTCCGTAATAAAATCATCGACAATGTCAAGGCACAAAAGAAATGGGGATTGGTATCTTTTGTATTAAAGTACGGTAAAACATTGAATAAAATCGGGCTTGGTTTCTTGGTACGCAAGGTGCAAAAACCAATCTTGGATGTGTTCGGTGGTCGTGCACGTTTGCTGATTGCTGGTGGTGCTGCGACAAAACCAGAAGTTGAAACATTCTATGAACGTTTGGGTTTGACATTTATTCAGGGTTATGGACTGACAGAAACTGTTGGACCAATCTGTATTTCAAAGCCAACAAAAAGACGTTTCCCATTTGCGTTTGGTGGTCCAACATTGAACAACGAATGTGAAATTCGTGATAAAAACGAAGATGGTGTTGGTGTTCTGTGGTTGCGTGGTCATCAGGTTTTTGGTGGTTACTTGAATAACGAAGAAGCCAACAAAGAAATCTTTGATGAACGCGGCTTCTTTAATACAGGTGACATGGTTACAATGGATAAAAATGGTGAATTGCACTTTGCTGGTCGCAAAAAGCAAGTTATCGTTTTGGACAGTGGTAAAAATGTTTATCCAGACGAACTGGAAGGTATGTTTATCACAATCCCAGGTGTAAAAAATGTTGCTGTATTTGAACATGTTGTCAAAGACAAGACTGTTACATATGGTGTATTCAGTGTTGAACCAGATATGACAATGGAAAAACTGGGGGCGGCGATTGCGGCAGCAAACAAAAAGGTTGCAAGTTACAAGTGGGTTACACACTATGCGATGACAACCGAAGATTTGCCGCTAACTGGTACCCAAAAAGTTAAACATCATCAAGTTCGCAAGAATTTGATAGAGGGTAAATATCCAAACCGCCACGAGTAAAAATAAAATCTAATGGCATATCTAAAGCGGGTTGGCAATGGCTCATGTAACTTCTGTACACTACGCCATTGCCAACCCGTTTATCTATACCATTATCTTTTATTTTTACACTAATCGTGGGTGGTTGGGGCACCTCATGTAACTTCTGTACACTACCTACTTGCCCACTTGTTTACTTCCCTAGACACAGTTGGCCGAATGTCATGTCCATAACCTCGGACGCAGTGATGGTGCCAAGTATTTTTCCAATTGCGTCTGCGGCGCGACGGGTGTGTTCTGCGAAAATGTCGTAATTGTCGCCGGCGTCAATCGCGTTTTCCAGTTCGATGTGTGCAGATTCCAGTAATGATTTTGTACGTGCATTTACAGATACAGTTGATTCTGCGCCGTCAAACATTTCATGAATTTGTTTGCGTAACGCATTCATCAAATCGCCCATCCCGTCGCCTGATTTTGCAGATGTATAAATTGCATTTTTGCAATCATGTTTTTTAGTTGTGTCTGATTTATTTATAACAACAATTTCATTGTTGTTCAAATTGTTACAAGCCACAGATTCTGGCGTATAGACGTGAATTACAATGTCTGCATTTTCAATTTCAGACATTGTGCGTTCAATACCGATGCTTTCAATTGTGTCGTCTGTTTCACGAATGCCTGCGGTGTCAGACAGGTTTATCATAAATCCATCAATGTCAATTGTGGTTGATACAACATCGCGCGTTGTGCCTGCAATATCAGATACGATTGCACGATTTGTGCCAACCATATAATTAAAGATTGATGATTTTCCGACATTTGTTTCGCCTGCCAATACGACATTTATTCCGCCACGAATTCCGCGTGCGGTTTTATATTGTAACAGTGCATTTCCAATTTCGTTATATAATTGTTTTGCGCTGTTTTGGACTGTGTCGCATATGTTTACAGGTAAATCATCCGGGCTGTAATCCAAAATTGCGGCGGCGTATGCAGAAACCTCTATCATCTTGTTGCGCCAGTTGTTGTATATTTTGCTGTCAAATCCCATCATTGAACGCAGGGCGTGTTTGCGTTGCATATCTGTCTGTGCGTCCAATAATGCCGCCAATCCATCAACATCTGCCAAATCCATTTTGTTGTTATAAAACGCGCGTTTGGAAAATTCCCCAGGTGTTGCCATGCGCATATTTTTTGTTTGTAAAAAATCAAAGACCTTGTTTATAACCGCAGGCGCACCGTGTGTGTGCAATTCAATAACGTCTTCGCCTGTAAAAGAATTTGGGGCAGGGAAGTATATTGCCAAACACTGGTCAATCAAGTCATTATTTTCATCACGCAGATTTGTAAAATACGCGTGGCGTGGTGTTGAATCTGATTTGTTTATAAAAGTTGCAAATATATCAGATAGGTTTTCGCCAGATATACGAATGACAGCCACGCCAGATTTTCCATGTCCACTTGATAATGCGAAAATTGTGTCGTTATTCATGTTGTGATGCCTGTTGTTTTAATAAATTTTGTTCCATTGCGCGTGCAATTTCTGATACGCGATTTTCAATGCCAGATGGATTAATTATTTTTCCGCCCAACGGATGTTCGGTTGCGGTTTGTTGCATTATTTCAATCAATTCATCTTGCCAGTTTGGGCGTGTAAAGAATATTGTGTTGTCCTGTAATGCGCATGCAAATATTCCAGCCAAATATGGATATGTAGAACTGGCACCACCAAGTCTGGTGTAATAATATCCGCCTTCGAAATATGGGGTTGTTTTTCCGTCTGTTGGAATGCCGATTTTGTTTTTTAACCATGGTTTGGTTTCGTCAACACCAAAGCGTTTGTCATAGTGACAAATTGAACTAAGTGTATGTTTATAAAATCCGCCTAAAACCATAATGCCGTTTCTTTCACATTCTGCGAATAATTTTTCTGATTCTGTTGCGTATATATCGTCAGAACCACCCCAACTGCAAGATAAAAATCTGATTTTTTTGTTTTCTGGTAATGTTTTATTTATTTCTAAAACGCGACGAATTGCCATGTTGAAATTTTTTCTGTGATGTATTTCTTTCCTTTTTAATATTTCAATCGCTTTTAAAAATGGATTTTTGATTATCCAATTGTTTGCAGCAAAATAATATATATCTGCATCTGGTGCGGCGCCTGTTGTTTTTCCGGCCGCACAACCGACAACCAAACTGCCATGATAATCTGGGGTTGTTGTGTCGTTTTCTGGCCACGCGCCAACGGATTCATAGTGTTTTATTCTGTCTGCGTATTCTGGGTGTTCGCGATACAGTCGTTGGTCAATAATTGCGATGCCAATATTTTTGCCTGTTTTTCCAATGCTGTGTACAGATTTCATTTCTGTTGGCTGTTTTGCATTTTCCAACATTTGCTGTGGGTTTATTTTTTCAATGATATCGGTTGGCCAAATTACATTGTCGGTCCAGCTGACAATAATGCCGGTATCTTCAAAAGAAGTTGGTCCCGTCATAATTTCTGGTGAAATAGAAATGTCAGATAAATCACAATCGTGTATTTTTTTGAAAGAGGAACGTTTAGTATCAAATTCTTGTTGTGTAATTTTTTTCATGTCTTATTTTCCCTTGCTGATTTCTTTTAATGCCATTGGGACCAGTTTTGATACGTCAGAATCTGGATTTTCATTTACCAGTTTTTGTGCCATTTCAATAATGTCCAGTCTGCGGTAACCCAATGATTCCAACGCCATCAATAAATCAGGCAGTGCAGAACCCACGCCACTTGGCGTGGTTGTGGCAAATAATGTCGCAGATACACCGCCAACCTTGCCCTTTAATTCAACAATGATTTTTTCTGCCATCTTTTTGCCGACACCTGGGGCGGTTGCGATTGTTTTTGCGTCGCCTGTTGCGATTGCAGATATCAATGTATCAGACTTTATCGTACCCATTATTGCCAATGCAACCTTGGGACCAACGCCAGATACCCCCGTCAGCATATTAAATAAATCTTGGGATTGAATACTGGAAAAACCAAACAGGCGAATTGAATCTTCGCGGACAACTGTTTCAATCCACAGTTCCACAGTTGATTTGTGTGTCAGGTATTCAGGGGTAAAAACCTTGTACCCAACGCCATGGACCAATAAAATAATAAAACCATCGCCGATATAGTCAACAATGCCTTGCAATTTTCCAATCATTTGTTATCCTTTTACAAGTAATTTTAATCTAAATAAATAAAAAGGTCAAATATGAGTGGACACAGTAAATGGCATAATATTCAACATAAAAAAGGCGCAGCCGATGCCGCACGCAGTGGTTTGTTTACAAAACTGGCACGTGAAATCACAATGGCTGCGAAATTGGGCGATAAAAACCCAGATAATAACCCAAGATTGCGCTTGGCAATTTTGACAGCACGCAAAAATTCAATGCCAAACGATAATATTAAACGCGCAATTGACAAGGCGTCAGGTTCAAATACAGAAAATTACGAAGCTGTTAGATACGAAGGCTATGGCCCAGGTGCTGTGCCTGTTATTGTCGAAGCGCTGACAGATAATCCACGTCGTACAGTGCCAGAAATCCGTAATATCTTTGGTAAAAATGGTGGCAATATGGGCGAAGAAGGTTCTGTTGTGTTCATGTTCACACGTGCAGGTCAAATTATGTATCCTGCATCAATCGGCAAAACCGAAGATGAAATGATGGAAATTATTATGGAAGCAAACGCAGACAATCTGGAAGCGTCCGAAGAGGGCTTTATCATCACAACTAAACCAGAAGATTTTGTAACCGCACAAAAATATTTGGCAGATGTCTTGGGCGAACCAGAACAAGCCGAACTGACCTGGTTGCCAAATATGCCAATGGACTTGGATGACGAAGCATATGCCAAACTGGAAAAGTTGGTTGATGCATTGGATGCGAACGATGATGTGCAGAAGGTGTTCACAGCCGCCGCCTAGTAAAAATAAATTATAATAATTCATCTGTGGGCGGTCCCGATGGCTCATGTAACGTCTGTACACTACGCCATCTGGACCGTTCCACATTTAAATCATTCTAATTTATTTTTATGCTAGTCACGGTCTATGATAGGTGCGTGTCTAAAATATTATCTTTAATTTCTTCGCTAATCGCGGGGTGTGGTATATTTGTAATACTTGTAATGAGATGGTATTTGGAAGATGTTGAAAGTGCAATTTGTCGGGCAAAAAAGAAAATTGCCCCTGTGGTTGATGGTGTGGTAAATGATTTAGATTTACCAAAAAATACAGATGTTTTTGCGGTGGGCGGATTTGTTCGTGATGCTGTTTTATGCGAACTGACAAATACACGCTTTGAACCGAAAGATATTGATTTAATATTATCAAAGAAACCAGATTTATCACAAAATCAAAATGTTTTATGGAAACAGGAAAATTCTTTTGGTGGGATAAAATTAGGATTAAAAAATTTCCCAGAAGTTGATATTTTTAATAAAGAATTTGATTGGCCTGATATAGTAGTTGGTTGGTATTTTGATTTTAATGTAAATTCTTTGTTTTACCATAACAGGTCACAGCAAATTTTTGCGGCTGCCCCATTTTATGCGTTTACATCAAACAAAACAATAGAATTGGAAAACTATCGGGCTGTAAATAATAAAATTGAAACTTTGTATAAAGATTCTGCATTGATTTCGCGTGCGTTAAAATTTCAAGTTTTGTTTCGTGAAAAATACGGTATAGATGCCAGACTGTCTTGGACAATTTTGCAT
>JAZRAD010000010.1:0-12341 GCA_045634405.1 Candidatus Enterousia sp. | reverse complement strand
AATATACTTTCTTCGATCCGGGCAGATGCCTTGCTGACAAAGTCACGGGCGCCATGGAACGTTTGTTGCAGGTTTTGCACCTCGCCAAAGTCGCAACGCAATCCAGATGCTGTGCGTTGCAACGCCATAAACATTTTGTTTAATTCGGTTGAACCTTTTATCAACAATTCCATGACGCTGCCCCCATCAGACGAAAGTTAGACTTAGAAATTAAAGCCAGCAAATTTGCTTTTGAATTCTGCGGCACGTTGACCCTTGTCTGCAACGTTTGAACGTTGACCTGTCCATGCAGAATGGTTCAAGTTATCTGTTGATAAAACCAAGTCTTTTTTAACAGAAGAATACATTTTTACAGTCTTGCCATCTGTTCTTGTGACATTGATTTCGTGGTATTCAGGATGAATTCCTTGTTTCATTGTATTGTCCTTTTTTAGAATTTTAGCCTGCGAATTATACAAGGATTTTTACAGAAATCAAGCAATAATAATATTTTAATATCTGCCAATACAGCCCAGATAAGAATTACCAGTAGATTCCAAGATATTTATAAACTGATTCTGATTTTTTCCAGAAAACAATGCCAATATCGTACCAGCATCTGTTGCCAGCATGTCTGCAACCGTCGCAATGCCAGAGTTCATCTTTTTGAAAAAGCCACTAGACGGACGAATCTCAGCCGCCAACAATTGATTTGTACCTTGTAATTTTGCATTTTTCTGGGATTCAATGACCATCAGCTGACATTCTGGGGAAATAATAAGCTTGTCGCTGACCACCGCATCACTGCCCAACAATTCGCCCCACCAGCCAGTTGAACCAAAAAAAACAGGCATATAAATCGTTGCGTTTGGATTTTGTTCTAATATCTGTGAAATATCAACATCATCAGCACAAACATCAGGCATTACACCAGTCGATTTATTTATAACCTTGCGTGCCAACTGGTACTCTTCATCCCCAGTTGTTTTTCGTGGCCAATAAAGAATCGGAAACTTTGTCATCACTGAGAATTATATCAGATTCGGAACATACAAAAAAGGGGGGCAATGTAAATAAAGCACTTGATTTTTTATTTTTTAATGTTTTCCCACCATTTTTTACCGCCTTCCCATAATATTTTCAGGTCGGTTTTGGCCTTGTCATAGTATTCAGTAGATATCTGAACATTGAATAACGTCTTGATTAGTGCCGGAATCATCGTCATAAACATCGCCATAAACAATCCCATCAAGATAATCGTTATTATAGAATCATTTTCCAGCAGCAATGCGTCCATTAAAAACTTCGAATCGTTTTTATTTAATGCAGCCTCAAGCGCGCTGGCCCCAGTCCAATTACCAAAGACAGCATTTAAAAACATTATTGCAAAAGAAACAAACACGCCAGTCATCGCAATTCCCAAAGTCGCAGATATTACATTATCTATCATCGACTTTAAAGATGTACCAACGCCAGCCAGCGATATTTTCCACCCCTTGAACAACCATGCAAGTAACATCAGTGGCAACATTACCAAATCCATTGATAATTTTATAAAAACTTCTAAAAAATACAGTGGTATTGGTAATAACGCGACAAAAAACAACCCCAGAATCAACGCACCCGCAAAAAACATAAATACATTAGGCAAAATAGGTATCGCCCACAAAATCTTGTAATTATAATCATAGTCAAAAGACATATTTAACATCGTCCAACCAATCGCCATACCAAGCCCTGTCATCTGATGAACACCAGCCAATTCACACGTTAAATTATGACGTAACTTTGGCGAAAAAGCACCCAAACTAACTTGTTTGGCACCAGATATAGGATCTGCAATCGCCGTAGCAACCACACATTCATCAAACTTGTCGTCATATACCGCCATTCTGTTCAACGTCAGCCCAACATTAAATATAGGCTCAATTGCGATATTCGAAATAAGTCGTGGCAATGGCGCAAGCAACAATGCACAAACAAACCCCAACTTTAATATATGCACACCAAATGTACTGGTCATATCCCAAGGCTTTTCAAGATTGGTATTAAAAAATCCGCTTAACAGCGTCCAAGCAAACCAAATAGCAGTCAACATTACCGCTACTGTCACAATCGACGAACCCAACGCACTAAATACACGAGGCAACAGCCCAGACATTGTTGACATAATATCAGAAAACATTTGACATGACCAACAACTGGAAAAAAACTTTAATGCGTCCGCCATATTAACAGGTGCCAGCGTACGATATATAGAAAACCCTACGACTGCACCAATGCCAGCAATCCCCCCAATCACCAATGGTGGAATTGCACCTGCACCAAATGGCAGGAAAGATAAAAACACTATCCAAAATTTTTTTAGCTTGTTCATCGTTTTAACTATACCATATTTTATACTAAATGTGATATAATTGAAATAATAAATATAATGAGAGAATGTTTTTATTAAGAAAACTATCTTTATTTGCTATTGTTTGTACGGTATTTTTTATGCCGTCTTTGGCATACGCCAACAACTTTGTTGACGCATTAAATTTATCGCCTTTTGTTCCTATTGTACTGGACGCAATGATGATGGTTGGTACCGGCGTATACGAATACTTCGTCGGAACAAGCGACCATATGGGTATAATATACGTATTGATTTGGACTTTCTTGGGATTATCTATCACAATAGATTTGATAAAAATGTATATCCCAAAAGACTGGGTTGCATTCTTAGGTTTTTCTGGTGGTGGCGAACTGGCCAACGGCAGTATTACACCAACAAAAATGTTTACACATATTTTCCAAACAGGATTTCGTGCAGTTTTAGCATCGGCCATACTACTGCAATTAAAACCAGTATATATGACACAATGGTTTATAAATCCATTCTTGGAATTTGGCTCTATATACACTTCACATATCGTTTCGCAGATTAAAGAACCAAACTTTACGGCAGATAAGGTTTCTTGCCCACCCGATATTTTGGAAAAAGAATGGATTTCTGAAAAATCTTGTGAATTTTTGACACAACCCGTGGCAGATTTATCACAGGCAAACAACCAAATGGTCAAACGAGGTTTTGATTTTCTGGCAACAGGATTACGTGGACTAATTACACCTGTGCCACGCGGTGGCGAAGACTTTATGAATATATTAACAGGGTTTATATTAATTGCGACATTTGTGGGCAGCAATGTATTTATGGCGCTGCTGATTATTCAAGGAATATTTAACTTTGGTGCCCAAATAATATTATACCCATTTTCTGTCTTGGTGTATGTATTCAAAAAGACTGATAAATGGTTGGATATTTGGCCTGCATTTTCCGGAATTACCAAGGCATTACAACAACTGATTGTAACAATGATTGCATGTGCATTTATACTGTGTATTAACGTTGCAATTATCAAGGCGTTATTCCAATGGAATTCTTCGGTGTTTGTTGTGGCAGCTGGCGGTTCTGCAACAAGCAACGTCCCACAGCAAGTTGCAACATCTGCAATGGGATTTGGACAACATTCTGTATTATGGTTATCAGCAATACTAACTTTCTATTTAATGTTTAAAATATTTGAAATGACACGTAAACAGCTGGATATGTATATTGGCAAAGGCATGGATACATTGTATAAAAACGTTATAAATGATACAAAAACATTATACAAAGACACCAAAGGAACAATAAAAACGATTAAAGACGCAACTGGATGGTTTAAAAAAGAATGAATCAAATACTGACATCTTCCACAGATAGCATTGTGCAGTGTTGGGGCTGTGCTGTTTTTGATAGACTATTTCAGGTTGTATCTACCATAGGTAATGAAATATATGATAGTCTGACACAAATATGTTTAGCAATCTTTGGTTTATTGTTTGCGATTTTTGTTTTGAACGCGATTTGGAAAAATTTTAAAGGCGGACTTAAAGACCCTATTATGAAAGACAGCTTTTTAAAAGCATTTATTCGGGCCGTATTTGCATTGACATTGTTGGGGGCGGGGACGCTGGTACCAAAGACAATCAGCACAGTTATTTTTGAACCTGTAACAAAAATCACACTGTTATATTCTCAATCTATGATAAATACAACAGACGAAATTGTATCTGACAAGGTTACATATGAACCGATTGAAATAACACAAGACGGCATATATTCACAAAACTTGCGCGACTTGGTTATTATGCTGATGAAAACAACTATTACGCAATTCCAGTCTTATATAAAA
Source organism: Candidatus Enterousia sp. (assembly GCA_045634405.1). Lineage (GTDB taxonomy): Bacteria > Pseudomonadota > Alphaproteobacteria > Rs-D84 > Rs-D84 > Enterousia. The sequence goes on along the minus strand of JAZRAD010000010.1, from coordinate 8,142 downwards.
CTGGGGATCGCGGTTATGGACAACGCTTTTTCGTGGGAAGCTTTAACCAGCGTCAGTATACTTATCAAGCATATTATGTTATTCTTTATCGGCCTTTATTTGGCATGGGGATTTTTAAAAATATTTTTCAGATATTGTTGCTATTTTGCAGATGTAATTATTGCGATGGCGTTTTTCGCATTCTTTTTTCCAATATCACTGGTTATGACAATATTCAAAGATGTAAAAGAAGTACCAAAATGGTTTGGTACTATCGGCAAAAATGTTGGTGTCGCACAATTAAAAAATCTGATAAACGCAATTGTAACACTGGGGTCTGTTGTTTTAACGTATACTGTTATGATGGTTATAATCGCCAAGTTCTTTTCCGCATCAAACGTATCTGTTGTTAACTTAATGAACGCAATTACCAGCGGAAATATTTATGCCGAAGATTTAAATACAGATGCTTTATACTCTTTAACATTAGCCAGCTTTATCGCATTGATGTATGTTTTAACTTTTGTCTTTGACCAAATTCCACAAATTACTAAAATGGTGTTATCTATGTTTGGCGTAGAAGAAAACAACAAACACGGCGAACAATTTGCAAACGATATGGGTCGTCTGTCCAAGCTGGCTTTTGATAATATTGCCAAGGCAGGTTCAATTATCGTAAATGGCGGTGAAAAAAAAGACACAAAAGAGAAAACTGACGCTAAATCGAACGAAAAAAAGAGCGATAAATAATGTTTAAGGCAAAGCTGATTTTTTTCATTATCAAGGCCATAATGTGGGGGGCAGTGATTGGTGTTGGTATTTGGTATCTGTCTTCTTCGTTGGGTGGCGCATCGTTAACATATACCGATGTTGATAAATTTCTGATTGCTGCCGGCATTGAAGATGGTGACCTATCCAAAGCAAATGCATGCTTTTTATGCAAACATATTGCCGAATTATTCGCCGTTTTAGGCAATGCCACAGACAAATTTTGGAATGCCATGCTGGACAGTTTATGGATACTGATTGTTGTTGGATTTGGGATTTTCCTGATTATACACGCAACAAAACATATTTACGAAGCCGCAAAAACAACTACAAAACTTAGCACAACAGAAAAAAAATTAGAATTTAAATCATGGTTTGACAAAGTATGGAAGCAAGCCGTCAGAATTATGATTGTTGGCGTTACTATTGGTGCGCTAGGCATGGGTGGGACAAGCGCACTTAAAACAATAGCAAACATCACAATAAAACCCGTTATGTTTTTGGGGGCTGAATTATCAATGGCTGCAACTGGCATAAACAATGCAGCACAATGTAATGCTTTTTCACAAACGTCCGAAGATCCAGAAGATATTTTAAATCCCGTACTGAAACCATTTATGTGTGTTGTCGGCAATATCAACAGCGTAATGCTAGCTGGGGCGGCAGGCGGTTTTGCGTTAATGAATTATTCTTGGCTGGGATTGGGTGGCGGACTTATGACATGGCTAGCCGGTTTTGCATTGGTCTTGATGTTTATGTTTATTGGATTTGATTTATTCTTTCAGATATTATCTGTCATATTCAAGCTGATATTTATAATCATCTTTCTGCCATTATTACTGGCCGCATATGCGTTTGAAGGAACTTGGTCTGTGGCCAGCGGATTGGTAGACAAAGCAGTAAATATGCTTGTTTCTAGCGCCGTCAGAATTGTCGCAATAACACTGAAAATTTTGATTATTTATGCAACTGTATCGTACACAGCGGATATGTATTACCCCCCAAAAAGAGATGGTTATAGCGCAATTTTACCACCAATGATGGGTCAACAACCAGAAAACCCAGATTCACAAACACTATCCGTGATGAATGTATTTTCAGAATGCGAACAAGTCGCACTGGCAAGTGGAGAAATGGATAAAGACACATTTGTAAACTGTTTCACAGCTCGCAAGGCAGAAGTTGAACGACAATATCCAAACGCATTTGACTTTTTAAGAAACGGTTGGGATTTCTTGTTGATGATGGGATGCTTGTTCTTTTTATATTATTATGCAGTCAGTCCAAAAATTGATAAATTATTGGGCAAAGACGACAAAGAAATGTTTGATTACGGTCAATGGGTAAAAGATATTGGAACACAAACATGGAAATTTTCTACATCGATGGTAGAAAAAATAACAGATAAAATCGGAAAAGACTAAATGAAAATGTTGCGTAATATTTTGACAAGAATTATATTAGCATGCACTTTGATATTTGCAACCGTGCCTGCATTATGCGAAAATTCAAATATTCCCAACACAGCAACAGCAGAAATGGCAGACGTCGGCGAATCTGGATTATACGCAACCGAAAATACAGATTCCGAAATATCTGGATATATTGGCAATTATGGTTCGTGGGCAACAAAAATCAATCGTAATTTGTATTTAAGTTCTTTGCAATATGACATAGAACAATTTCAAGGCAACTCTTCAACACAACTTGTTGATAATTATGTTCCGATAGAGGCTAAGATTGGTTTAGCTTTTATGAATGCTTTTTCACATATCGCACATATTCTAGACTCTTCGTTGGTTCGCTTTACTATTATATTTATAATCATAGCATATGGTTTTTGGCTGTTTTTTGAGGCTTATACCATCATTTCCGGACAAAGCAAAGTGCCAGACAAAATAAAAGAAATGGCAAAAAACGGCCTAAAAGTTGGAACATGGGTTGCTATTTTATCTATTGGACCTGCAGAAATATTTATGATGTTGATATCGCCAATTATGTATATAGGAACATTATTATCTGATATTATTTTAAATGCAACATCGTCTGTTTCTGGGGTTAGTTTACCGAACACTTGTAAAGCTATTCAAGATTATGCTGTGGCAAATATATCGCAAGATAACATCATTGACCCTATATCTGCAGCAAATATTATGTGTGTACCAACACGTTTGTCTGGTTTTTGTTATACAGCAATAAAGATGGGATGGGGATGGATTGCATCTGGAATCGGTGGCGGTGCTTTCGCAATATTATGTGGTCTGGGATTTGTAGTCGGTTTTATTTATTTAGCATGGAAATTCGCATTTATTGCATTTGGCGTTATTGCTGATTTGTTCTTGGGTATCATAATGCTACCATTCACCGCAATCGCAGAAACCACCGCAAAAACAACCTACAAAGGTATTGCTGGAAATATATTTAACAATTTCTTAAAACTATTTACAACAGAATCTTTGAGTGTACAAATATCACGCTTTACGAGTGCTGCACTGCACTTTGTCGCAATGTCTATCATTATCGCAATATGTGCTGCATTATTATCTACGGTTATAAATACTAACAACGCGTCAACTGTTCCAGAAATAAACGACCAAGGCTTTTGGATAACTTTATTAATGTCTGCATTAACGTGGTGGCTGGCGAAAAAAGCATCCGATTTTGCAACAGAAATTGGTGGCAAAATATCATACGATATGGGAACAGCTCTTCAAAAAGATGCGAACAACCTGTGGTCCAGTACAAAAAAGGGAGCAAAAACACTTATTAAGATTATTCGAAGTTCAAAATAAAACACTGGTATCTATACCTTGAAAAGGGTGAATTTATATTCTATACTGCATACGTTATGAATATTCTAAAACGATATTTTTCACGCCAACTGGTGGCAATTTTTATAATGCTGTTACTGGTTTTAACAGGCTTGGCATGGATGATGCAAATCATGTCTATGATGAAGTTTTTGTTAAAATATGGTATTAATTTAGGTGATTTTTTGGGTTTAACAGCATTGATGATTCCATTTATTGCATCAATTGTTGTGCCTTTTGTTTGCTTTATTGCGATTATATTTATTTACAACAAAATGATTTCAGACAATGAAATTACTGTTATGGCCGCATCGGGATTATCGCCATCACAGATTGCGCGTCCTGCACTGAGATTAGGATTAATATTGACCATATTAAACCTGATTCTGACCATTTGGATTGTACCACAAAGCCAGTCTTTATTCTATGATATGCAATGGAATTTGAAATACGGTATGGCACATATGAAATTACAAGAAGGTGCTTTTACTGAAATATCAGATGGCTTGGTTGTATATGTTGATAAAGTATCAAACCATGATCTTAGCCAAGTTATGCTGTCTGATATGCGCAAAAAAGACGCACCCAGCGCAATATTTGCAGAAAAAGGCAAATTAGTTACAACACCTCGCGGACTGTCGCTGGTTATGACAAACGGCGCATTACAATCTACTGGCAAACAAAAAGTAACTGGTACATTTGATACATTTGATATGGATTTGAACGTTGTTGAAAAAAGCGGTGAAACATCTTTCCGCGTCCGCAGAATTCCGACACGCAGTCTGTTACACGTCGCATTTGATGCAAAAACAAAAAAACAACATAAAATGATTTTAACTGAATTATGCAACAGATTCCTTAGTCCTTTTATGAATCTAATATTAGCAGCCTTGTGTGCAACAATTTTATTACGTTCATCACTGTTACGTCGCAGGGCCAGCTTTGCACCAGTACTGGCAGTAGCGTCAATGGCCTGCATTATGGCAATATATATGTCTTTATCTAATATGATTGGCAGTTTGTCAGAATTTGTATTATTGGCACTTGGTTTAATTTTAACTTTTGGTTTAATTATGATGCAGTTAACAAAAAAATGAAAATACTAAAATTATCTTTTCTATCATACTTCTGCATCATGGCGCATGCTTATGGGCTGGGGCTTGATGTAAAAGAACCAAAGACTGTTGTCGCAGACAAAATCGAATACAATGTAAAATCCGAAGAAATAAAAACTGTCGGAAATACAGAAATAACAAATCAATCTGGACAACGAATAACACTGATTGATTCATATATATCATCCAAAGGCGATAACATATCAGGAAATGATATTCAATTATGGCTGGGACACCATATATATGTTGAATCAAAAAACATTGTGCGCGATGGCAATATAACAATCGCCAAGGACGCATTGTTTACTGCGTGTGCCGATTGCGACACCTACGGTGAAGCATGGGAAATATGGACAAAAAAATTTACACACAATATAGATAAACGTATGATGTCTTTTGTTAGTCCAGTATTCTATATATATGATTTACCTGTATTTTGGTTCCCATATCTTCAAATGCCAGACCCAGGAGTAAAATACAAATCTGGATTTTTAATACCCGATATGGGTTCAACAAATAAGATGGGAACACAGATAAACGTGCCTTTTTATCTATCTTTGTCTGATACACATGATATAACATTTACATTTTCATATCTGACCCAGGAAAATCCGTTATTCCAAGCAGAACACCGTTTAAACGCAAATCATGCAGAGCTTAGAACACGAGGTTCTTTTACACGAAACAAGGCAGGTGAAAATCGTTGGCATATATTTAATGATGATGTTATTGAATTGGGCGAAAATGCACGTGCAACAGTATTCTTGGAACGCACATCAGATAAAACATATCTGCAAAAATATGGATTTTACGATTCACAACCATACCTTGATTCTGGTGCAAAAATAGAAATATTTGGACAAAGCAGTTATGCTGTTGCAGACGCGCACTTTTTCCAAGAATTACGTGAACGTTCTAGCCGTTATGCAGTACCAGATGGAAATATTTTACCAAACATTCGCGCTGTACATCAAACAGCACCAATATTCGGTGAAACATATGCTACATTTGCCACTGATATACTTGGTATTTCTGGCGACGGAACATCATCACAACGCATGATTGGCGATGTACAACTTACCACACCGTGGACGCTGTGGGGTGGAAACAGACTGACTGCGAATATCTCTGCACGATATGATTTATATAATTTTAACAATACGAAAATGATTGATAATTCTGTGTATTCAGGAATCAAGACACGTTTTTTGCCAAGCGGATATTTGGAATGGGGACTGCCCTTATTTAAACCAACCAACAACTGGACCCAGGTTATTGAACCACGTGCCAGAATAACCGTTATGCGCAAAATGAACGAAGCCGGATTCTTATTAAATAATGACTCTGCAGGTACAGTATTAACAGACACAACGTTGTTTTCAGACAATCGTTTTGCAGGTTTTGATTTATGGGAAAACGGAACATATGCAGATTATGGTGCACGCTGGTACGCTTATAATAATAAGGGAAAAAGTTTTGAAATATTCTTGGGGCAATCATATGACTTTACCAACAAAGATATTGTTGATTTAAATAGTGGTTTTCGCAACGGTTTATCGGACTATGTTGGACGTGTCAGCTATAACAACGACAAATGGTTAAATTTCGCTTCTCGTTTTAGATTAAACCAAGAAACATTCGCACTTAGCCATATGGAGACATCTGCAAACATAGGACAAAAAGGCATTTATTTAAATATCGGACATATTTGGTCCGAAAACTTGAATGAAACACTAACAGGAATGGAAGACGTTCACGAAGCAGTAATTGGCGCAAGTGTAAAATTATCTGACAGGTTAACCGCCAAATGGGACGGTATTTATAACGTTGAGTCTGACGCATTCCAAAGCCATACAGGCGGTCTATTTTATAATCATCCTTGTTATTATATATCTGCGCAATATCGTCGTGATAACGCAAGAAAAAATGACTATGTCGGAAACACAACTTTTCAGTTTAAATTTGGTATGGCAATCGATGGCCAACAATACTAATAAAAATCGAAAGGAAGAAAATGAAATACTGTAAATTTTTAACAATGTTTGTTTTTACAATGTTTGTAATACCTGTATTTGGCGCGTCTGTTGTTGCGAATATAAATGGAACACCAATAACAGACACAGATATTACTGCACGAACAAAATTGATGGCAAAACAAGGAAAAACATCAACAGACAATCGTCGCGTGGCATTGCAAAGCATTATTGATGATAATATTAAAATATCTTATGCAGGGAATTTTAATGCGTTACCAGACGACAAAACAGTTGAGCAAGAATTCAAAAAAATAAATCTTGGCGATTTATCAAAATCAGAAATCGAGATGGCAAAAAATGCGCTGCGTGCAGAAATCGCATGGCAAATTATTGTTGGACGTACAATACTGCCGACTGTTGATGTGTCAAACGAAGATATAAATGCAGAAAAGGTAAATCTGGCACGCGAACACGGATTACCAATTGAAATGACAATCATTCGTCTAACAGATATCCCAAGCGACATTGCAAAACACTTAACAAAACCAAAGTCTTGTGATGATGCAATAAAAATTGCAGAAAATCTGGGTGGTGTGCCGCAAAAATTTACAGCACTGCAATATGAATTATCTGCTGATATTCGTGAACGCGTGGCAGGGCTGGGCAACTTTATATGGTCGCCCGTTCAAGACAATACTGTTTTATTGGTATGCGACACAAAAAAGACCAGTGAATACAAAAATTTGGATACAATCATCAAACAAAACGCACAATATAAACAAGCAATGTTCTTGGCAGACCAACAATTAAAACAACTGCGACGCAAGGCAGTTATTGTAATAAACGATGACAGATACAAACTATGAAACCAGTATTATTTAACTTTACAGACGCAGAACTTGAAAAATATTTGGCAGACATGGGGCAGCCACGATTTCGCGCAAAACAAATTCGCGAATGGCTAAATCGTGGTGCGCCTGATTTTATGTCTATGAAAAATGTTCCTGAAAAATTACGTATTGATTTAGATAATAATGCGCAGACATTGCCTTTAAAAATTGTAAAAAAATTAGAATCTGCAGATGGCGAAACAACTAAATTCTTGCTGGAAATGACAGACGGTGAACAAATTGAGTGTGTTTTAATGCGTACTACATACGGAAACAGTGTTTGCGTCAGTTCACAGGCAGGATGTGCGATGGGGTGTAAATTCTGCGCCAGTACATTATTAGGATTAAAACGCAATTTAACTGCAAATGAAATTTATGCTCAAATTCTGGTTGCACAATGGGAACTGCGTGGCGATAAGTTCGCAGACAAACCAATTCGTCCAAATGGCGACGCAAACAATAATGATGTTTCTCATATTGTAATTATGGGAACAGGCGAACCGTTACAAAACACAGAAAATGTTATCAACTTTATCGAACGCGCAAATTCACAAATGGGAATTGGCTGGCGCAGAATTACTGTATCAACATGTGGTATTGTTCC
>JAZRAD010000009.1:0-7108 GCA_045634405.1 Candidatus Enterousia sp. | reverse complement strand
CAATATGGCGTCAATCATGGGTGTTATTGGTGGCGCAGGACAGGCAAACTATGCGGCAAGCATAGGCGGTATGATTGCAATGACAAAATCTATCGCAGCCGAGGTTGCATCCCGTGGTATTACTGCAAATGCAATCGCCCCAGGATTTATTAAAACACCAATGACAGATGTTTTACCTGAAGAATTAAAGAAAACATATTTATCACAAATCCCAGCAGGTCGCTTTGGTGAACCAGATGATATTGCAAACGCATGTGTATTCTTGGCCAGTGACGAAGCGTCATATATCAACGGCCAGGTTTTACACATCAATGGTGGTATGGGTAGATTCTAAAACGCAACGCGTTTTAGAATCATGCAAACAGGTAGAGTGTATATGCAAGAATTTGATGTTGTTGTTATTGGTGGTGGTCATGCCGGGGTCGAAGCGGCGGCGGCATCTGCCCGTCGTGGTGCAAAAACATTATTGCTGACCCAGGCAGAATCTGATTTGGGTGCGTTGTCTTGTAACCCCAGTATTGGTGGTCCCGGTAAGTCACAAATGGTCGCGGAAATAACTGCGCTGGGTGGTGTTATGGGGCGTGCCGCAGACAGGTCTGGAATTCACTGGCGTACATTGAATGCGACGCATGGTGCCGCAACCCAGGCGTTGCGTGCGCAAATTGACCGTGATTTATATCATAATGCGATTGTTGATATTTTATCTGAATATGAAAAATTAACAATTGTGTATGAACCAGTTACAGATTTAGATATAAAAAACAAAGTCGTTAATAACAAATATTCTGCAAAATCAATTGTTCTGACAACTGGCACTTTTTTGCGTGGTGTTGTAACACGCGGAAATGAAAAGATTTCATCTGGACGCTTGCAAGACGACGGCACATACCAAGATGCAGATAAAAATATTTCAGATATTTTGTCTGAAAATGGATTTAAAATTTTGCGCCTTAAAACGGGTACGCCTGCGCGTATAAAAAAAGATTCTATTGATTTTTCTGTGTGTGAAATTCAACCTGGTGACACGCCACATGATTGGTTTGCAGATGGTGATGAAAATAATAATTATGACAGTGTTTGCTATATCACGCATACCACAGAACAAACGCATAATGTAATTCGTGAAAATATTAAAAACGCACCAATGTATAACGGCGATATTACCGGCACTGGCCCACGATATTGCCCCAGTTTGGAAGACAAGGTTATGCGTTTTCCAGAACATACATCACATCATGTTTTTTTAGAACCCGAAGGTTATAACAGCGACCTGATTTATCCAAATGGTATATCAACCAGTTTTGGACGCACCGAACAAGACGCATGGATTCGTACAATCCCAGGTCTGGAAAATGCAGAAATCGTTCGTTATGGTTATGCGATTGAATATGATGCAATTGATGCGCGTGCCTTGAACGATAAATTGCAATCCAAGGATATTCCGCATATGTTCTTTGCGGGACAAATAAACGGAACATCTGGTTACGAAGAAGCCGCCGCCCAAGGTTTGGTCGCAGGTGCAAATGCTGCGGCATATGCGTTGAATATTGCGCCGCTGATACTCGACAGAACAAACGCAATGATTGGTGTGTTGATTGATGATATAACAACACTGGGTGTTGATGAACCGTATCGTATGTTCACATCGCGTTCTGAGTATCGTTTGTCACTGCGTTGTGATAATGCGATTGCACGGCTTGGTAAAATTGGTGTTGCACTGGGGTTGACTGCGCCATCATGGTATGAAAAAATATTTAACGCCAAGAAAGATATTATTGCTGAAAATGATAAATTCTATGCGGGCTATATTGCACGAAACGAACGTGAAATTGCGGCGTATAAACGTGACGCAGACTTGAAAATCCCTGTTGGTTTTGTGTATGATGGACTGCCGGGGCTGACCAATGAATTGATTGAAAAATTAAACGCCACGCGTCCAGAAAATATTGCAGACCTGTCACGCATATCTGGCATGACACCTGCTGGTATTATGGTTGTTATGCGAAAAATAAAGGGTGGAAACAAATAAGGAAATTATAATGTATGAAGGTATAAAGAAAAATATTTATTATGAACTGCGTATGAATAATGTTTTGGTAGAACAAACAAAAGATTCTACCAACTATACTTTCGGTCGTTATCGCATATATGATTATTTTGATTGGATGATTATTGGAAAACTTGATCCAAAAAATGGCGTATTTGTTGATATGAATGAATTTTATTGGGATGAAGATGACTCTACGAGATTCAATAGCACTTATGCAATTTATATTGCAGCAAAAAACAAGGCCGCAGGTAAAGAATACATTGACCCATATAGAAATATCCCTATGGATGTCGCAATAAAAGATTCAACCAAGAAGTTTGGTAAAAAAATACAAGAAGATATTGCTGACTTTTTGCCATACGATATGTCAAAACAGCAATATTCAAGAACAGTTGGCGCAATGAAGCGTCTGTTGGAACAGGCAATAAAAAGACATTATTCCAAACAAAAGTCTTGATAAATATGGTTTTGTTAGCTAATATTCTGTGCGTTATGCCGGTATAGCTCAGTTGGTAGAGCATCTCATTCGTAATGAGGGGGTCGTAGGTTCGAATCCTATTACCGGCACCAGATATAAAAAAATCCCCCAAACGGGGATTTTTTTGTTTTGTTGTATTTCTTAGAAACCTTTTGGTGTTTCCATTTTTACTTTGGATACTTTTTTATCCAGTGCTTTTACAACATCGTTTGTGATGTCCAAATTTTCTGTATTTGCACCTGTGCGCGCCATACGGCCGTCGATAACCAAAGACAATTTCTTTTTTGCAATTACGCCTTCGATAATTGGATCCAAATGTTTTGTCTGAATTTCATTTAATGCCTTTTGGTACGCCATTTCAACGCTTTGTGCGCGTTCTGTCAAATCACGTTGCAATTTTGTAACTTTGTTTTGATAGTCAACAACGCGGCGTTGTAATGCTTCTTGGGACAAGACGTCTTGTGATTTTTCAATTTCTGTTTTTTCTTTTTCCAGTTTCTTTTGACGTTCTGTCAATTCATCGCGCAATTTTGTTTCATAAGATTCTTTTTGTTTGCGCAAATCTTTTAAAGCATTCGCATCTGTTTGAATTGCGTCCATACGAATTACAGCAATACGCATGTCGGCAGCGTTTGCAGCATTTTCAGATACTTCTTCCATAACTTCAGCAACAGGTGTAGAAGTATTTGAATTTAATGCACTGACGCCCCAAACACCCAATGCTGCAACAGCGATAACGGCAGCAGCAACAATGCCTGTCTTTTTATAGTTTTTTATAGGTGAATTTTCAGTTGATTTTTTTACCATTTTCCATCCTTTTTGTTTTGAACTATATCAACTATAGCAATAAAAAAATAAAATGAAAAGGGAAAGTTATCTTGCCGGCGTCAGTCGTATTTCAACACGTCTATTGGTTAGTCTGCCAATATCATCTTGGGCTGCAATTGGACGACTGCTGCCACGACCAACTATAAACATACGTGCTGTATTTATGTTATTTTGTGACATATGAACAGCAACGCGTTTTGCCATGTCTAACGAAAAAGCATTTGCAGCATTCATGTCGCGCATTGCATCTGTATAACCTGCGATTTCAATAAATGTTGTATTGTATTTTTTTAAGATTTTTTCAATTGTTTTCAGTGTGTCATTGCCAGTTTGTGATATATCTGCGACATTTAATTCCATAATTGCATCACGAACCAATATTATAACTACGTCAGAACCTGCGCGTTGAACAGAGATTCCTGGTTTGCGTAACGCGTTGTATAATTCGTATTCAAGTGTAGCCATATATTGGCGTGCAATTAGATTATCGTTTGCAATTTTATCGCCGTATTCCATGTCTGCGCTTGGCTTTACATCGCTTGATAACAATCTTCCGCCTGCGCCCAAATATATAGGCCGTTTTGCGATGCGTGCCGTTTCTGTCATATCTGTAAAGCTGGCACCATTTAAATAGTTTGACCATGTATGTCTATCTGGACTGCTGTATGGCGAGCAAGCAGTAATTAAAGATAATAATAAAAATAGTTTCAAATATTTCATTATTCTATGACAAAAGAAACCTGATTTGTATCTGTGTCAAAACAGTTGCTGACCACATCTGTTTCAAATCCATTTACAGTTATTTTCGTAAACCAGTCATCTTTTTGTGTTGCAAAAAAGTTGCATTCACCGTTAGTTAAATCAACCAAGTTGATTGAAAAAGATGTGCCATCAAAACTTGGGCTAACAGACCAATTCTTGCCACCAATTGGTGCGTTGTCTGTTTTTAATGCACCTGCTTTTATTAAATAATCAACAGATACACCTTCGTATGTGCCGCGCATTTCTAATAATATTTTTGTGTTTTCTGCAATTTGTTTTATTTCTGCGATGGCGATACTGCGAACTTGGTTTGCGCGTATCATATTGTAAATACCCAGTGCAGATACTGTCATTACACCTGTAATTGCCATAACACCAATAAGTTCTATTAGTGAACGTCCTGATTCTTCTCTCATTATTTTACTCCCACGATTTCCGCGTTTTCAAACAAGCTCATTGCGCTGGCGACCAAAGGGTCGGCTTCCAGTTCTTCTTGTTTTTGTTCTGAAATTGTATGAGCGTTATTTGATTGTGTTTCGCGTTGCAAGACCCATTGTTTGCCTGTTTTGTCATTTAACCATATGGTCAGTTTGTGTGCAAAATCTGCATCGCCCTTGCGGTCAAAGTATGTTATTTTGCATTCTGCGAATTCAGATACTTCGATATTACTGCTGTAATAAGAATACAGTAATATTTCTTTGGTTGACTGTAATGCGTTTGCCAAATCTGCTGCAGATTTTATTTCAATAAATTGCTTTTGTGGTGCGGCAGTTGGTGTATCTGTTTGTGCCATTCTGTCTGCCAGAATATTTTTTACATCGCGCACACGATTTTCAGATTCTTGTTGTTTTAATATGTCTGGTACAGATGGCAGGTTTGCAATATGCATACATCTGATAATCAGCATATCGAAACATTGTTTTTGATTGCCTGCTGATTGCATTTCTGGAACAGCTGCAACCATAACTTGCCATATTCTGGACAAAGTATTTACAGTAATTTTTGAATTTATATTTTGCATTTGTTCGCGCTGGTCTGCTGTGTATGGTGAATTTGTAACTGCACCGGCGTTTAGAGCAGGATGCATACGTGTTGCCCAGTGTGTCCATTCCATCATATCTGTCAGCAACATAGATAAATCTGCGCCATTGTTATATATCGTGTCAATCTTGTCCAGTGCGGCAGATGTGTTGCCCGACAATATTGTCTTCATCAAATCAAGAACAACACCACGGTCTGCACGTTTTAACATATCCAGCACAGCAGCATCATCAACGTGGCCACCTGTTTGTGCAATTGCTTGGTCCAGCAAAGATAATCCATCACGAACAGAACCGTCAGCAGCACGCGCCAATAAATCATTTGCCCCATCGGTCAGTTCGATTTTTTCTTGTTCTGCAATCCATGCAAAATGTTTTTTTAGTGTTTCGATTGGTACGCGTACCAAGTCAAAACGTTGACAACGTGATAGGATAGTTACAGGAACTTTTCTAATTTCTGTGGTTGCCAAGATAAAGATAACGTGTGCAGGTGGTTCTTCTAGTGTTTTTAACAATGCGTTAAAAGCAGATGTAGATAACATATGAACTTCGTCGATGATGTAAACCTTGTAACGTCCATTTGTCGGTCTGTATTGTGCAGCATCCAGTATTTCGCGCATATTATCAACACCTGTATGTGATGCAGCGTCAATTTCCATAACGTCGATATGTTGACCCGCTGCGATAGAACGACAATTTTCGCATTGTCCGCATGGCGTTGCAGTTGCCTTGTCTGATGATAGGCAATTTAAAGCCTTGGCAAAGATTCGTGCAGTACTGGTTTTACCTGTTCCGCGAATTCCAGTGAAGATATAAGCGTGTGCAATACGTGATGTTTCAATCGCAGTTGTCAGTGTTTTTACCAATACGTCTTGGCCAATCAGTGATTTAAAATCTTGGCTGCGATATTTGCGTGCAAGTACTGTATAATTAGTGTCCATGATATTTTACTTCCTTTTGGGGCAAGCATAGCAAAATTATGTCAAATTTCAACAAATAAAACGCACCGTTTTTGGTGCGTTTAAAATTATTTTAAATTTGTAATAAAGTCTGGAAAACCGGTGTCTTCATCGTCAGAAGATTCAACGTTTTCTGTTGTTTCAACAGTTGCTTCGGCTGCGGCTTTTTCTTTTGGGTCACGAATGCCGTCAATTTTTTCTTGTTCTGCACTGACGATGCGACCATAGTGTTCTGCGCTTTGCAACAAGCGTTCGCGTTCTATTTCGTCAACTGTTTGACGTGCCTGGTCAATAAATTGTTTTCTTTTTTGACGCCATTTATGACAGCGTTGAATCATCTGACCGACCGATGACTGATTTTTTTTATTTTGCATATCTTTTCTTTCTTTTATATCAGGAAATCATCTTGCGATGATATGTTTTTATTGTTCATATCATCAAACTTTATGTCTAAGATATTAAATCATCTTAAAACCAATTGCAATAATTTTTTTCTATTGCTATGCTGATAGTCGTAGGAGGACTTCTTTTTGCATCAAGAACGTGGAAACTTTTTATTGCAAGCGTTATTGGCAGTGGGGTTGATATTTGCATTTATCCCGTTTTTGTCGCGTCAATTGTCTGAACGGAATATTGATACGCGTATGTATTCTGCAACACGTCAGGTTGAAATTGCGCAAACGGCGTCTCGTATATTTGTACGCGAGAATATGAATAATTTGCCATATGATACGACTGTTATATCTGGCAATGATTTTGCGGATGTCTTAGAACCTTATGGTTTACCATTAGGGTTTGTTCCCAAGACGGGGATGGGTCAGGATATTTCATTGATAATTCATAAGTCCGATTCTGTTTTAACGGCATACTTACAATTGACGGGTGGAAATTTAAATGGTGTTCAGCGTGCAGAATTAATACGCAGAATCGGGTTTTATGCCGCTGAAAACGAAGGTGATATTGATATAGGCATTGAATTGCAAGATATTTA
>JAZRAD010000008.1:0-2570 GCA_045634405.1 Candidatus Enterousia sp. | reverse complement strand
TATGTGGCAATTGATTTTTTTGCACATGTAACAACTGATTTCTGGGCAGCAATCGCTGTCAAGTCAGTAACAGCAGCATCTAATTTCTTTTTATCAGATACAGCTTCGCCAACACCCATGTTTAAAACGATTTTGGTCAGTTTTGGAACTGCCAATGCATTTGTGTAACCGAATTCTTTAATCAATTCAGGCACAATTTCTTTTTCATAAATTTCACGCAATCTGCTTTGCATTTCTTTTTTCCTTATGTTGTGTTCCCGTAACAGCGGGCAACAATTTTACTTTATTATATTTCCGCACCAGATTTTTTTGCAACGCGAACTTTTTTACCATCGTTCATTTTGTATCCAACGCGTGTTGCTTTTTTAGTTTTTGGATCAACCAATGCAACATTAGATACATGAACAGGTGCTTCGCGATCAATAATATGACCTGGCTGTTCTTGTGTTGGTTTTACGTGCCATTTGTGACGGTTTACACCTTCTACTACAACACGTGATTCGGATGGGCGTGCTTCCAGAACTTTACCTTTGACGCCTTTGAATTTTCCTGAAATAACTACGACTTCGTCGCCTTTTTTAATTTTCATTTTGTGACCTTCCATCTGTTATTAGATTACTTCCGGTGCCAAAGACACGATTTTCTGTACATCGTATTTACGACGAACTTCACGCGCGATTGGTCCAAAGATACGTGTTCCAATTGGTTCAAAGTTGTTTTTGTTGATTAAAACAACCGCATTGTCATCAAAACGGATAATAGAACCGTCTGGACGTTTTACAGGGAACTTTGTACGAACGATGATTGCACGTTGTACTGTACCTTTTTGAACTTTACCACGTGGAATGGCTTCTTTAATTGCGACGACGATTTTGTCGCCAACTGTTGCATAACGACGATGAGAACCGCCCAAAACCTTGATGCACATAGCTTTGCGTGCACCACTGTTGTCTGCAACTGTCATAACTGTTTCATTTTGAATCATAACTTTAATCCTTTTCCTGCAAGCAGGGCAATCCCCCACCGCTTTGTTATAGGTTCCGACTGTCGCCTTATATTTCCCGAACCGACCTCAAAGAACCTGTTGATTATTAGTCAACTACTTCTACTGCATCGTCTTTGGACACACCAACGCGACCTTTTACAATCCAAGACTTTGTCTTAGAGATTGGACGATGTTCTTCAATTGCAACGATTTCACCAACTTTATATTCGTTGTTTTCATCGTGTGCTTTATACTTTTTGTTTTGCTTTACGAACTTACCGTACAGAGGATGACGGAAACGACGTTCCACTTCTACAACGACCGTTTTGTCGTTTGCTGTACTTGTAACTGTTCCTTGCAGTACACGTCTTGGCATAACTTTTACCCTTATACTGTTGTTTAACCCACGGTTTTTAGTGTGTTTTTACACTAAAAGCCACGAATTAAATTCTGTTTTTCTTTTTTCTGACCCTGCCTATAATATCTTAAAATTTAGAAATTTCAACAGAAATCAGCAATTTTCTTTATTTTTTTGCAGCGTTCAATTTTGTTTTTACGCGTGCGATTTCACGACGGGTCTGACGCATAACATGTGTTTTTGGCATCTGACCAGCAGCATGTTGAAAACGTTGGTTCATTTGTTCTTTTTTCAAATCAGCCAATTTGCTTTCCAATGCTTCTATCGTCAAAGATTCATTTTTTACTTTTTTATCTGCCATTTTTAGCTACCTTTCTTTTGCCCTGCCCCAAGTTTTTGCCTGGGGCTGGCAAGTTAATTAGTTAACTTTACGTTCAACGACTTTTGTTTTGACTGGCAATTTTGCTGCAGCCAATGCAAATGCTTCGTATGCAACTTCTGGTTTAACACCATCTAATTCAAACATGATGCGACCTGGTTTTACACGGCAAATCCAGTATTCCACAGCACCTTTACCTTTACCCATACGAACTTCGGCTGGTTTCTTAGTAACAGGAACATCTGGGAAAATACGAATCCACAGTTTACCCATACGACGCATATGACGTGTGATTGCACGACGCGCTGCTTCAATTTGACGCGCTGTGACACGTTCTGGTGACATTGCCTTCAGTCCAAAAGAACCGAATGCCAATTCACTGCCACCTTTCGCAACACCGTGAATACGGCCTTTATGCTGTTTGCGAAATTTTGTTTTCTTTGGCATTAACATAATACAAATCCTTCAATTTAATAATCGTTCAATTATTATTTGTGCTTTCTTTCGCTTGAACCGGCATATTCTGTCGGACGCGCCATTTCAGATGCTAATTTATCTTTGTTAACAACATCACCTGTGTAGATCCAGACTTTAACGCCGATAACACCATATGTTGTTTTGGCCTGGATTGACGCATAGTCAATATCTGCACGCAATGTATGCAGTGGGATACGACCTTCGCGGATTTGTTCGCTACGTGCGATTTCAGCACCATTCACACCCCCTCTGCACATAACTTTGATACCTTGGGCGCCTGCTTTTTGAGCATTCTGCACAGCCTTCTTCATCGCGCGCTTAAACGAAACACGACCTTCGATTTGCTGAGCAATATTCTGCGCAACCAATTG
>JAZRAD010000007.1:0-15316 GCA_045634405.1 Candidatus Enterousia sp. | reverse complement strand
TGTGGAACGAAATCCGCAAGACAACATTGGCATCTGTTGCACCTGTAACAATCCACACCGAAGATTCATTGTTGCGTCGTGTTGTTCGTGACTTTGTCAGCGACAAAGAAGACGTCCTGACAATCCAAGGCGAAGAAGCATTTGACGCTGCAAAACAATATTTCCAGCAAATGTACGGTCGCGCACCACGCAAACAGTTGGTTCACTATAAAGATGCCGCTGTTCCATTGATGGTCAAGGCCGGCGTTGAAAAACAACTGGAAGGCCTGCATGGCCCATATGTACAATTACCATCTGGTGGTTCATTGGTTATCAACCAGACCGAAGCAATGGTTACAATTGACGTAAACTCTTCCCGTGCGATAAAAGAAAAAGATATTGAACAAACAGCCCTGAACACCAATCTGGAGGCTGCCGAAGAAATTGCCCTGCAATTACGTCTGCGCGACCTGGCGGGTATTGTTGCTGTTGACTTTATTGATATGGAAGAAGAAAAGAACAACCGCAAACTGGAACTGAAAATGCGCGAGGTTATGAAACGCGACCGCGCCAGAACCCAG
Organism: Candidatus Enterousia sp.; assembly: GCA_045634405.1. Classification (GTDB taxonomy): domain Bacteria; phylum Pseudomonadota; class Alphaproteobacteria; order Rs-D84; family Rs-D84; genus Enterousia. The sequence goes on along the minus strand of JAZRAD010000007.1, from coordinate 14,756 downwards.
GTTGCCAAAATCAATAATTTTGGCGTATTGATGTTATCACGTCAAAGACTGCGCAGCAGCTTTATGGAATCATCATACGTTCCATGTCCACACTGTATGGGCGCGGGTGTTGTTCCGTCAATTCAGACAGCGGCGATAATCTTGTTCCGTCACCTGCAAGAAAAACTGTTGGCCAAGGCGGCACAGAAAATCATTATGACTGTACCGACCGATGTCGCAGTATATCTGTTAAATCACAAACGTGCAGAATTGGCGGCGATGGAATCTGAATTTGAAACAGAAATTGTTATTGTTGGCGACGACAGTCTGTTGAACATTGACCAATATTCAATTCAACGTGTTGCCCCAGAACAAAACAAAACAGATGAAATCTTGAATGCGCACGCACCATCAACAGATATTAAAAAGAAAAACGCCCAGCACAACGATGCCAAGCGTACAACAGTATCTGCGAATCGTCGTAAAAAGAAAAAACAGCCAAAGAAAAAGACCCTTTGGCAAAAAATAGTCGGTTAAAAAAATCCCCCATTTGGGGGATTTTTAGATTTTTTCAACATAATCTACATCTATTTCTGTATCAAATATACCCCTGTCAACGTCGCCGTATATTTTAACAGTATCCGATTCATTTACGGTCTGACCACGCCAACCATCGTCATCTATTTCAATCGTTATTGAATCTGTACCGTCTTGGAACAGATATTTATCATCGCCCATACGTTGAATAATCTGCCCCACAACAACAACAGGCACGCCATCACGCATTTCATTTACCTGGGCAATTGTAACGATTGTTTCATCACCACCAACAAAACCACCCTTGCCCATTGGTTTGGTATGATTTTTTACTGGCTTTTGCTGTTGTTGCTGTTGAACAACAGGTTCTTCGACAGTCGTGATAATACCATAATATTCCGCATTTGCACCACCAATGACAAGCATTGCAGTCAATGCGCCTAGACATATTTTTTTCATATTTCCCCCCTTGGTTATTTACACAAAAACAATATATCACAACGCAATTAAAAAATATCTAGGAACCTTATCTAAACCTTGACAAAGTGTTTGTTTGTACTATATTTATAGTGTGCGGGTGTGATTACCCGCCAACAGCGGAGAAAGTATGACGAAACGAAACAGATTTTTATCGGCATTTATTTGTTGTGCAATGATGATTGTACCTGCCATGGCACACACAAACGACTGTGCAAACGAAATGTTTCGCAGATACAATCCTGACAAGTGCAGTCATGCACAACCAACCAAGTCTTCATTCGCAACCACAGCCGTTATAACAGGTGGCGCAGTCGCATTATTGGGCGGCACAATTGCATTGATTGGAATGTATTCATCAGATGAACGCGCCCCTGCCCCTGTCACAGCGCACACATCAACAAACCGCGAATCTTATTCAGAAGTTGGCAGTGATGTTGACTTTTCACGCTTGGCTACTGTAAAAAACTATACCGCATACGCACGCAACAGCGACCAATACGACCAAATCAGACTAAGTTATTCTTTGGCACGTGGATATACAGGAAAAAATTCCACCGTTGCAGTATTTGATTCTGGCGAAAACGCATGGCACGGCAGAAATGTCGCAAATCTTGTCACAGAACAAGTCGCACCAGATGCCAATGTCGTTTCTTATACCGTTTCTGATATACACGGAAACTTTAAAGAATTTAATGAAATCGGCAATATTATATCATCTGCAAACGACGCACATATTTATAATTTCAGCTGGTCTACATCTGGCATATACGCCAACCATATACAAAACAAAAATCAACTGATTGCAATCACAGATGAAAACTTTGTAAATTCATTAAAAAATGCTGCAACAAATAAAGACGCAATATTCGTATGGGCGGCCGGCAACGATGCCAAGGCACAATCCAGTGCTTTTTCTGCACTGCCAAATGTTGCGCCGGAAGTAAACGGTCATTTCGTAAACGTTGTCGCATGGGACAATGAAACAGGCGCACTGGCTGATTTCAGTAACGCATGCGGAACTGCAACAATGAACTTTTGCATTACTGCGCCGGGCGCAAATCTGCATTCACAAACAAGCAACCTAACCTTAGACGGCACCAGTTTTGCAGCACCAATTGTATCTGCTGCAATCGCAGTAATTCGTGAAGCCTTCCCATACATGAACGCGACCGAAGTTACAAACCTGTTATTTACAACTGCGCGCGATTTAGGCGACGATGGTGTTGACGCAATATATGGTCATGGTATGCTGGATATGGAACGCGCCACCAGACCTGTCGGCGTTACAACTGTACCAACATCAGACGGTGCAAATGTCGCAATGCAACCTGCACGCGTCAGCAGCACAATCGCACATCAGATAAAATCTGCAAATGTAAAGTTCTCGTTCGTGGACAGTTTTGGTCGTGCATTTGAAACAAACTTGAACGACAATATTTCTGTAAAAGCCCGTGGTATCGGATTTGAACGCCTGCGTCAGTCAGACGATAAAATCGTAAAATTCGGAAACTTTGAATTTGGCGTAAAAAATACAGATATGCTGATGGCAAGCGGTCTGTTGGAAACAGATTCTGAAAATTATATCAGCTTTGTCGGATTTAATAACGATATTCAAATCGGCAAATTTAACCTGTTTTATAATACTACGGTTGGCACAATGACACCACATGCGTCAGCAGAATCTGTTATCTCAGGCTTTTCAAACCTGACAACAATGTCTGCAAAACTGGGTGTAAAATTCAACGATTTTGAAATGTCAATTGGCACACCAGACACAATAATTGACGGCAACATGTACTTGAACACATTACACAGTCGCGACGCGTCAGGAAAATATATCTTTCAACAGCACAGTATTGATATGGCAAGTAGTCCATCTGTTGAATTTAACGCATCTTACAAATTTATGACAGCAGGCTTTGTCGATAATCCATACGGAACAGACGAATTCTATTTCTTGGCGAAAACAAAAATCAGTTTCTAAAAAAGCCTTGCATTTTTCCGATATAATTGCTCAAATAAATCATAGGAAAAAATAATATAAACAAAGGAAGCGATTATGGCAGGAAGTATAAATAAAGTCATCTTGGTTGGAAATATTGGTCAAGAACCACAAGTTCGCACAATGGGTAGTGGCCAGAAAGTCGTCAGTTTTTCATTGGCAACATCTGAACGTTGGCGCGACCGCACAACAGGCGAACAAAAAGAACAAACAGAATGGCATCGCGTTGTTATCTTTAATTCTAACTTGGTCGAAGTTGCAGAACGTATGCTGCAAAAAGGTACAAAATTATATCTAGAAGGTTCATTGCGTACACGCAAATGGCAAAACCAATCTGGTGCTGATGTATTCACAACCGAAGTTGTATTAAATCAATTCGCAGGTCAAATGGTTATCTTGTCTGGCGCAAAAACAATGGATGGTGCAAGCAGCGACTACAGCGCCCCATCACCACAGCCACGCGAAGAAATGTCTGTAACAGAAATCGGCGACGACATTCCATTCTAAAAAACAATCCCCGTTTGGGGATTTTTTTTGGATGTTCTTCCCATATAATATGATTGACACAATTTGTAAAAATTTACTACACTCGTATCAAAGGCAGGGAAATATTATAAATGAGCAAACATTTTCACGCGGCTCTTAACCGAATGGCTTTATTCACAGCAATGATAATTGCTGGGGTTTTGTATTTCGGCCCTGAATTTATGGAAATTGCGACTGCCAACATATGGTTAAACGGCGTTATTATTGGAACTGCAATATTTGGGATTGGATTATGCTTTGTTCAGATATTCCAATTATTACCTGAAAATAAATGGCTGTCAGAATTTATATCTGGCCGTCGTGGCATTGCATTACCGCCTTATTTCCTGCGTCCTGTGGCACAAATATTATACGCAAATCCACGTCGCATATCTGCCGCAACATTGGATACGGTTACCGATATAACCGTTATGCGTTTCGAAGACGCGCGCGAATCGGTACGCTATATCACAAACACATTGATATTTTTAGGATTACTTGGCACATTCTGGGGTCTAATTTTAACGGTCAGCGGATTTGCAGAAATGATTTCATCGTTAAACTTTGCCGACGAATCTGTTTTAACATCTGTTCAAACGGGTGTCGCCAAACCACTGTCAGGTATGACAACCGCGTTCACCAGTTCACTGCTGGGTTTGGGTGGCAGTTTGATTATCAGTTTCTTGGCATTACAGGTGCAAATTGCCCAAAACGCAATTTTCCGCAGTTTGTCTGACTTTTTATCTGCAAAAACAAATGAAAAGCCAGCCGAAGAAGTCGCACGCATATTGCCACAGATAAATTTAACAACACACGAATTGACAAAACACGTTCAATCACTGACCGATATGTGATTGAATAAATAAAAAAACGAGAGAGAAAAATAATGATGAACATTCGTTATCGCAATAATACCAACGCATGGCCAGGTTTTGTGGATTTGTTTTCCAACTTGGTAATTATATTGATATTTTTATTAATTATGTTCCTGCTGTTGTGGACAACGACCAGTGTCTTTAACAAGACAACAGGCACACGTGCCGTAGAAAAACTGAAACAAGCAAATGCCGAACAGGCCCAAACCATCGAACAAATGGAATCCTATAAACGCGAAGCGAATCGCCTGTTGCTGTTGGCGCGTGACGAACTGGAAAACATGGATTTAAGCACCGAAGACTTGATAAGTGCATACGAAATCAAAATCGGCGAAATGCAGTCTGAAATCGACAAACTGATGGCAGAATTAAATCAGGCAACCGTCAGCAAAGAACAATCTGTGGCATTAGAACAAGAACGCAAGTTATTACAAGATATGATGTCTGCCCAACGCGCAGAACTGACAGAACAATTAGAAAAACTGCAAGCCGCCTTGGATGCTGCCGAAGAAAAATCACGCAACCAAGAAATTGAATATGTTGAAATGTCAACCCGCCTGAACAAAGCATTGGCAGACAAAGTTGCCGAACTAAACGATGTTTCAAAATATCAATCTGCATTTTACAAGGCAATTAAACTGGCAATGGGCAACCAAACAGATATTACTGCCGATGGCGACCGCTTTATAATCAACAGCGACATTTTGTTCCCAAGTGGTTCGTACAAACTATCTGCAACTGGTAAACAGCAATTAAAAACAATTGCAAAAGTTATTCGGGACATGGAAGCAAAAATCCCATCTGATGTTGATTGGATTATTCGTGTTGACGGTCACACCGATAACAAACAGGTTATATCTGGCACACGCGGATACAGAAACAACACACAATTATCATTACTGCGTGCATCTGCAGTGGTTGAAGAATTAACCAAAGACGGCGTATCAAAACTGCGCCTGATTCCAACGGGCTTTGGCGATATGTATCCAATTGCCACAGGCACCGACAAGGCCAGCCTGCAAAAGAATCGCCGAATCGAATTACAACTGACAAACAGATAAAAAACCGCCATTTTGGCGGTTTATTCATGATATTCTGCGGCGTATCAATCCAAATAATGCAAATCCCAATAACAGAACCATTATAAAGATAAAAATACCCGTCGCCGTCTGTTCATATTCTGCAAACGGCAAACGAACATTCATACCGTAATATCCAACAATAACAGTTGGCACAACCAATATAATGTTCCACATGGTCAGTCTGTTAATATTTGTATTTGAATCCATGTTAATAACACTTTCAAATGTTTCCTTGATTGATTTCAACATTTTACTGTACGATGTCACAACCTCGGTCGCCTGGGACAATTCAATGCGCGCGTCTTCGGCCAGTTCGGCTGCATCATCTGTTTTAACAAATCCGCGAACCTTTTCCAATTTATCCAACACCGCCACATTACCCTTGATACCTGCCATATATAATGTGTAACTGTTTTCAACGTCCAGCAAGTCCATCAATTCTTTTTTACGAATACGTTCTTGCAAAACACGTTTTGACGCCAAGACACGTTTATTCAATTCCTTTAACATACGCAAATATGATTCCGCGATATAGTACATAATATTCAAGATAAATTCTTCACGTGATGTTTTTTCGTGCTTTTTAATTTTATCCAGCAAGTCACATCTTTTACGACATACTGTTATAACCTGATTAGCCGATAAAATAATAGACAGCGGTTCTGTATGCCACAGCGTATAATTTTCACGATTTATAATTGGGAAACGCACGATTATAACCTTGTAATCGTCTTCTACTTCTAATCTGGGCTGTTCATCTGGGTCCAAAATGTCAGATATCGTATCTTCGTCAATTTTGTATTCTGTTTGCAGTTTTTCAAAATCTTCGTGATCTGGGTTTCCAACGTTCACCCACGAGAATGTCTTTAATTTTTCTGTCACAAACATACGCATTCCCCTTTTTATTTTATCTGATTTTACGGGTGTAATTTTATATCAAAAATTCAAAATTGCAATAAATTATGGGAAAAGAAAACTATATTTATCCGCCCTGCCCAATGATAAAATCACACCAAGAAATACAAAGGGTTATCTATGGCAAAATTCAAGACAAATACAAATTCTTTTACAATTGCACACTATATATTACTGTTCTTGGTAACAGGGCTGTGCATATGTATAATTGCGTGGTTGATGATAAGTCGCAACAACGCCAACACAACAAACAATCTCAGCCAAAATGTAATACATGTAAACAGTAGCAAACCCTGTATAAAACGCACAATTGATACAATTGAAAAAATGTGGGAATACGATCCAAAATCAGTACCGCAGAAATATTGGGATATTGCAATTGAATATCTGAACGCACCAATATATGCAACCACATACGGAATATGCCAAGATGTTGCGTTTGTTTGTCATACAGGGCAAATTCGTCGCGATTGTGACCCATGCGCCGTACCATCGGCCCGCGCATTTGCCCAGCAACAACAAATTACAGACATGATACAACAAAATTGTACTGATAAATAAACACCACCTTTAACGGCCGATTTGAATTTTTATGGTCGGGGTGACGGGATTCGAACCTGCGACCCCTTGCACCCCATGCAAGTACTCTACCAGGCTGAGCTACACCCCGACTGCAGACGCATATTATTATTTATATACTTAAATTACAAATACTTTTTTTATGTCAAATTGGGAAAAGACGCGTATTGTACGCATCTCCCCACACGTGTATATTAAATTTGTCCGGACATAAATAAACAAAACAAAAAAAGGAAAACAATATGTCAAAATCAGAAAACAAAACATGTGGTTGCAAAAACTGTTCACAAATGCACGATAAAAAAGACAAAAAAGACTGCAAACAAAAGTAAAAAAATCCCCCAATTGGGGGATTTTTATGCCGCCTTTTTGGCGTCTTTCATAATTTCCACTGGTGCCTTGGTGCCATTTACGACATCTGCATCTATTACAATTTCTGCCAAGTTTTCTTTATCTGGTGCTTCGAACATAGGTTGCATCAACACACGTTCCAAGATACTGCGCAGACCACGCGCACCTGTTTTGCGTGCCACAGCCATCTTGGCAATTGCGCGCAAACCATCGTCTGTGATATTCAGTTTAACATCATCCAATGCCAACATCGCAGTAAATTGTTTTACAATTGCGTTCTTGGGTTCTGTTAAAATTTTAACCAACGCATCTTCGTCCAATTCTTGCAGCGTTGTAATCACAGGCAGTCGCCCTATCAATTCTGGAATAATACCAAATTTAACCAAGTCTTCTGGTTCAACATCTTTCAAGAAATCTTTGGATTCGCGTTCTTGTTTTGATTCAACATGCGCACCAAATCCAATTCCACGACGTGCGCACGTACGGTTACCAATAATCTTGTTCAGACCATCAAACGCCCCACCACAGATAAATAAAATCTTGCTGGTGTCCAGTTGTACGGTTGCCTCGCCCGGATGTTTACGTCCACCACCACCAGCAGGTACATTTGCAACAGTACCTTCAATTAATTTCAACAATGCCTGTTGTACACCTTCGCCAGAAACATCGCGTGTCAGTGATGGGTTTTCAGATTTGCGTGAAATCTTGTCAATTTCGTCGATATAAACAATACCGCGGCTGGCGCGTTCAACGTCAAAGTTCGCATTCTGCAACAAACGTGTCAGAACATTTTCAACGTCATCACCAACATAACCCGCTTCGGTCAATGTGGTTGCGTCCGCAATTGCAAAAGGCACATCTAAAATACGCGCCAATGTTTGTGCAAACAGTGTCTTACCAGTACCGGTTGACCCAATCAATAACACATTAGATTTTTGTATTTCAACATTAGATGTCAATGCGACATTATGACGCTTAAAATGGTTATACACAGCCACCGCCAGGGTACGCTTTGCCGTATCTTGTCCGATAATATATTCATCCAAAAAGGCATAAATTTGTGATGGTGTTGGCAATTTTGCGGCATCTTTACTAACCTCGCGCCGGTTATCATCTGCCATAATATCATTACACAGATTGATACATTCATCACAAATACAAACATTACGTCCGCTGACCAGTTTTTTTACTTCATATACAGCCTTGCCACAGAAACTGCAAAACTGGTTATTTTCTGGGGTTGTTGTTTTGTTATTATCGCTCATATCATGCGTCCTTGTATGTATATAAACCTAAACAATTATTTACGTTCCAAAATACCGTCAATCAGTCCAAATTCTTTGGCCTCGGTCGGGTTCATCCAGTTATCGCGTTCCATCGCATTAAACAGTTCTTTTTCACCGCGTCCAGTAAATTCAGACATTTGTTTAATCAGAACTTTTTTATTCTTGACGAACTGATTCAGTTGAATTTCCATATCTGTAACCTGTCCTTGGGTACCGGCCAATGGCTGATGAATCATAATCTGTGTATTTGGCAGGACAAAACGTTTGCCTTTTTCACCAGCAGCCAGCAATACAGACCCCATAGACGCAACCAACCCCATACCAATTGTTGATACAGGTGCCTTGATATACTGCATCGTGTCCATAATTGCCCAACCCGCTGTAACTTCACCCCCCGGGCTGTTGATATACATTGAAATATCAGCATTTGGGTTTTCTGATTCCAAGAACAACAACTGTGCCACAATACTGTTAGCCATTGCTGTTTCAATTGGGCCATTTACCATAATAATTCTGTCACGCAACAAGCGGGAATAAATATCAAACGAACGTTCCCCACGTGGTGATTCTTCGATAACCATTGGTATCAATGCCATAATACAAATCCTTTTATTTTCCGTGAAATTATATCACATTTTTGATTGTTTCGCAAATTTAACATATATATAGGAAAAAACCACAAAAAAACAAGGCATAAAAAATCCCCCGATTGGGGGATTATTTGAATGCTGTTTATATTATTTCAAAGCTTCCAAGATTTGTTGTGCTGGAACTGCACCTGGGAACGCCTGTTCATTTACAATCAAGAATGGAGTTCCAGATATTTCAAAGCGTTGTGCCAAATCACGAACATTTGCCAATTCGCGTGCAACAACTTCGCCTTGCATATCTTGTTTCAATTGCTTTGTATCCAAGCCAGCTTCTTCTGCAAATTTCATAACATTCTTTTCAATTGCAGCTGCCAATTTAGATTGATCTTCAATCTTTTCGCTTGGGCGATATTCACGTGTCATAATCATATCTACCAATTTTGCAGCTTTGTCATTGCCTTGCAATTTTGCAGCAATCATTGCGCGTGCAGGTGCATCACTCATTACACCGTGGATAGAGAAGTTTTTGATAACAACGCGAACGTCATCACGTTCTGCCAATACGCGTTCTAATTCACCATGTACACGACGGCAGTAACCACAAGATGCAGCAGTCCATACATAAATTGTATTTTCAGCCGATTCGTTACCCAAGATTGGTGCATCTGCACTCATTTCATCGCCATGTTCACGAACGTATTTGCGAACTAATTTATTCTTTTCAGCATTCTGTTGTTCTTGCATGCTTTCAACCATTTCTTGCAAGATAGCAGGATTTACGTCTGTCAGATAGTATGGAACATACAAACGACATACACTGCCAGCAATCAACAAAGCAGCAACAACATTAACAGCTTTTTTCAGATATACAGCAACAGCAGATACTTTCTTTGCATTCTGTTTTACCAGCGCGCCAGAAAATACATACAATGCGATACCCAATAACAGTACCAAAATTGTCCAAGTCATGATTTTCTCCTTTTCTGTTGAACGAGATAACCATAGCAAATTTTTAAAAAATCGCAAGGAATAAATATACGACTATTTCAGTATTTTTCGCATCAACGGAACACGCGTTCCTTGTTGCAGACAAAGCTGTTCAATAAAAAACAAAGTTGTATCCAGTCCCAACGGCAATTTGTACAATCTATTTAAATAGGGCGCAGCACATATTTCACACACTGCACGTCCTGTTTTCGGAGATAAATATTTCAGCGATTCGGTTGCACCGCACCCAGAACACTTTGACAAATCCAACGCATAACCTAAATCACGCAACAACGTAATTTCCCAATTCAAATACGCATCAGTATCATTATCCGCCAAACTTTTTAACAATTGCAATGTATTATCATACAAATCAACATAAGTTTCACGTTCTGGCAATAACCCCACCAACAAATCAAACGCCGCATTCATATACGCCAACGATTTTGGTTGCGCCAACAATGGCGCCGCTAAATTTCTGGTCGGCGCCCAATGGAACACCCCAAGCTGCGAATCCAGACGCGCATTCCAAGACATCTCGCCAACCTGCCCCACCATCGGGACATTTTTCTTTGCAACAACCGCCCCACGTATCATTCCGACCAGCACACCATTTTCACGCGTAAATATACGCCCCAGCGAATCGCGTTCATTAAATGGGGTCAGACCGATTAAAATTCCATCTGATTCTATCTTCATACGACATATTATATATAATAAAGATAACAAGGAAATAAAAAACCGCCCAATTGGGCGATTTTTTTAATCTATTAGAAACCGAAAACCATACGTTGTTTAGATTGACGTTTCTTTTCGTTACGAACAGCTTCTTCTTTCATACGTTTGCGACGTGTTGTTGGCTTTTCATAACGTTGACGTTCTTTCATTTCGCGGTACAGACCTTCTTTTTGAGATTTGCGTTTTGCAACACGTAATGCCTGTTCTACGTTATTATCGCGAACCAAAACTTTTACCATATATATTCACCCCCTTTTCGGCGAACTTGTATTTATTCTATTTAGAAAGGGGATTTTCATCCCCCTTCCGTTTTGTTTTGGTGGAGCTGATCAGGCTCGAACTGACGACCCCCTGCTTGCAAAGCAGGTGCTCTACCAACTGAGCTACAACCCCAAAACTTTGCACTTTTATTACTAAAAGCGAACTGATTTTATACATTTTATAAATAAATGTCAACAAAAAAAGACAAACCACAGAAAACTAATACAAAATATTGACAAACAAAATTTGCCGTCTATAATATAGCACAACAAATGAACAAACAACAAAAGTATTTTATTACAATTTCTGGTCCAAATGGCGCAGGCAAAAGCACATTCTACAAATATGTGCTGTCAAACAACCCTTTTTTATCAGACGCAGTATTTTTAAATTACGATAACGAATATGCAAAACTGCATGCGATGCCAGAATACGCTGCACAATATGAACAGATTGCAACAAACATGGAAAATCAAATAAATATTGCCAGCACAAATGCCGCAGCAACATTTAAAAAGCAAATGGAACAAATTGGTGGTAATCTGAACGAACGAATAAATCAACCATCAGAAAACAAAGATTACTGGCACGAACAATATCTGATATTTACACACATTCCATCTGGATGGGAACATATCAAAGAAAACTTAAACACAAGGGCCGATTTGGCTAAAAAACTTGGTGGCAGAACAATTCACGACCGCATAAATACAAAAGCAGAAAATAATAATTGGTACGTAAATTATAAAAAATTGATTAATAATTTAGAAATACAGAAAACAATTATTACCAATACAGCAAACCACCAAACTAAATTACTCGACAGACAACTGTCCGTACTTGCAGTTAAAAACATCCGCAACAAAATGAGCGCAGCGACTTCAAACGGAAAAAACATAATATATGAAACAGTCGGCTTTGGTAAAAAATTGCAAGCAATCGCAAAACAAAACAACTATAATATCTGTGCTATACATATATGTGTATTACACCAAGAAATCAGCATTGCACGTGTTCAACAACGCGTTCAAAAAGGCGGACACGATGTACTGCCAGGTTTTATCGTTCGCAGATACAAAGAATATCTGGATTTATTAGCAGACGCTTTGTCATCAGAACAATCCGCAATCGTTGTTGATAATTCTGGTAAAAAACCATATATACCTATCTTTGTTTTATCAGATGGTCGCCTTGCAAACATTACACAGTGTCCAGAATACCTGCAAGAAACACATAAACAAATCTCGGACAACATGCCGGAAAAACCAATCAAAGAATTATTGCATCTGCACAAAGACATTGATGTTAAAAAGATGACAGATGAACAACGTGAAAACTTTGGTCAATTTGTCATAACTAAATTATTTGATTTGGCACCACACACGCACCCAGAACACACAACACTGCAAGAAATCAAAGATAAACTGTGTACATATTTCAAAGGCATATTTCACAAACAGAAATAAATAAAACACGTAGACATTTTATTTATCAAATTTTATAATACACACATGGCAAGTAAAATTAAATCCTTTATCAAGGGCGACCAAAATAACAAACGTGTGAAATGGTCTTTATATGGGCGCGTATGGCGCGAAGTTGGCAAACCATTCTGGAAATGGCTGTTTTTCGGCATTATTTTCACAATTCTGGCCGCCGGGGCCGAAGCATACACCATAACCCTGGTTCAACAGGTTGTGGACAAGGCTTTTATTGAAAAAAGTATGGCTGCTATATATTGGTTGGGTGCACAAGTTATCATCGCATTTGGCGCCAAGGGCGTTTTCACATATGCCAAGGCATTGATTATATCCAAGGGCGGCCTGTTGGCCAGCGCACGTCTGCAAAACAAGATTTTTTCACACCTGACACATATGAACATATCACGTTTTTATGGTGATGGCATTGGCAAAAGTTTAAATTACTTTACCGTTCAATCAACTGCGGTGTTAAATTTGGTTACAAACAATGTGATAAAGGTTGCACAAAACGTCGCAACATTGGCTATGACATTGGCATTGATGGTATATTACGCACCGCAAATGTGCTTGGTATTACTGTTTTTAACCCCTGCGATTGTAGTTCCAATGGTTGTAATTATGCGCAAGCGTCGCAAACTGTCGCGTCAGTCTTTTGGTATCGCAAACAGTGTAACCCAGCAAATCAACCAAACCCTGCAAGGCATTAAAACAGTTCAGGCATTTGGTGCCGAAGAACGCGAACAACGCAATTTTGCACATGTCATGAACGCATCTATCAACAACGCATATAAAAGCACCCAGGTAAATTCCCTGCGTTCACCACTGATGGAATTTATGATTTCAATTGGTCTGTGTATCGCGATGATTATGGGCGCACACTTTATCGCAGACGGTTCCATCACAACCGGTGACTTTACGGCATTCTTGCTGGCATTGACAGCGGCATATAAACCTGCAAAAAGTATTACCAGCACAGGCGACACAATTCAGCATGGTCTGTTGGCGGCTGAAATACTGTTTGACTTTCTGGACACAAAACCAGACATTGTTGACACACCTGGGGCCAAAGATATCAAGTCCAAGAAATTATCTGTATCATTTGAAAATGTATCATTTGAATATAATGAAAACGACCCTGTATTAAAGAATATCAACCTGAACGTTCCATCAGGCAGTGTTTGCGCCTTGGTTGGCCCGTCTGGCGGCGGCAAGACAACATTATTCAACCTGTTGATGCGCTTTTACGAACCACAGACCGGCAAGATTACAATAAACAAAACAGACATCAAGAAGTATAAACTAAAATCCCTGCGCGACAGTATTGCCGATGTTTCACAATCTGTATTCTTGTTTAACGGCACAATCGCAGACAACATAAAATACGGCAACCCAGATGCCACAGATGAAATGGTTGCAAATGCCGCACACGCGGCAAACGCAGACGAATTCATCAACGAATTCCCAGACGGATACAACACAATTGTTGGCGAAGGCGGCGCATTATTGTCTGGCGGTCAGAAACAGCGAATCGCCATTGCACGCGCAATATTAAAAGACGCACCAATCCTGTTACTGGACGAAGCGACATCTGCACTGGACACACACAGTGAAAAGATAATTCAGTCAACATTAAATGATTTAATGCGTGGCCGCACAACATTTGTTATTGCACATCGTCTGTCAACGATTCTGGACGCAGATATGATATGCGTAATTAAAAATGGCGAAATTGTTGAAACAGGCACCGATTCGGAACTGTATAAACAGAACGGCGAATATCGCAAACTGCGTGATATTCAGTTCAAATCCAAACCGAACAAAAAGACAAAGAAATAAAAAATCCCCAAATGGGGATTTTTTTACTTATATAAGGCAACAATATTTTATTTTGATTTTTGTTTTGATTTTTGTCGGGCTCGATCAAGTATTTTTTTCTTCGTTTTTACCGCCAAAGACACACTATTATTTTCTGCAGTATCTTTTTCCGTTTTTCCTTTTTTTGTGGGCACATACAACTCGGGATGTTCCTGTTTAAACTTAGCGAGTATGTTTTCTGCCATTTCTGCATACTTCTCTTCCGAGAAATCA
>JAZRAD010000006.1:0-24037 GCA_045634405.1 Candidatus Enterousia sp. | reverse complement strand
CATAATTGCGTCTATGCCATCATAATAACCGGCACGAACACCAATTTCTGAAAAACCATTTGATTTATACAATTCGCGGGCAGGGGTGTTATTTTCTGCAACTTCCAAGAAAATACTTTTAACGCCAGATTTTTTCAGTTCATTTTCAACGATGCCCAACATTGCGCTGGCGATACCTGATTTTCGTGCATCAGGATGCACACCAATTGTGATAATTTCCGCCTCGTCCAATACAGTTCTGTATACAACAAAACCATTTTGGCTGGCGATAATTTCACAACCGGATTTTTTCAAATCTGCAAAATCTTCTGCGCTCCACGGTTTTTGTGGAAAACATAATTTATGAAGATTTGCAAGTGCTTCCAACAAATTATTCCATCACTTTTTGACGTTTCTGACCCAAACATCTTAACCAACCTGGAAAACTACGACGCTTTACAACAGCATTATATTTTTCAAACAACTTGTCATGAATTGTTTTTGCATAATCCCCAGTAGAAGCATATTTAACAGGTTCTTTTTCTGTTTTAATTTCAATAAACAGAACACATCTTTTTATATTTTTTGTTTTTGCGTCTATAGTTTTTTCTACTGAAACAAAAGTTTTACCATCGTCTATGGTATAGCAATGTGCTGTTTCGCCAGAAATTTGTTTTGTTATATAATGCACAGTATTCTTTTCAATTGCAGAATCTATCTGTTTGCCATATTTTTCTAACAAAGCCGCTAATTTAACTGATGCTTTGTTTATTTTTTTTGCCATTTTTAATCCTTTTTAGTTTACCACAAACCGATTATCCGGTTAAAACGGTGTAATGGACTTCATACTATCATGTATATTTTTTTATGCAACTGTTTTATTATCTGGTTTTAGGCGAGCGATACGCACTGTCACCACAAAAACGAGGAGAGAGATAACTATTTGGTCTATTAAGTATCTTTCTATATTTTTTTAACATTTCCTTGTAATACGCATGGGCTGTTTCTCCGCAAATTTTTTGTGACGCTTTATCTTGTTTTATTTCAGCATAAAACATATATCTTGGCTCATTCACATAAGTTGGATCCAGCATTTTTAACACAAAAACATAAACATCTTTTGTGTTTATATAGTAGCGTTGACCTCTGTACATAGACATTTTTTCAGTTGTATAACTGACGTTATTTTTCGCAATCGTTTGCGAAATTAATTTGCCGTATTTTTCCAAAAATGCTTGCTGTGTCATTTCACTCATTGGGTTATCCTTTTTTGTTTTGCTCGGCATAGCTTGGACGCAAATACATTGGAACCACAGGTTCTATATTACCATCTGCAATTTTATCAGCTACGATTTTACCCCCCAATCCTAAATCAAACGGCCGATGTCCAACAGTGCGTGGCCATTCCATTTGTTTAACTTCCAGTTCTTCTATTTCCATTGTTTGCGGTTGCAATCCATTTGCCGCCACAAAGAAATCTCCACGCCCAGAATCAATTGCAACAAACGCATCTGGTGTCTGCGCCAAATACAAATCAAACGCACTGATTCCAACCACAGGAATATTTAATCCCATTGCAATACCCTTGGCATACGCAATTCCCAAACGAATACCTGTAAAACTGCCAGGACCAATAACCACGCCAATTGCAGTAATATCAGACCATTTTGCCCCAGATTCTGTCAAAAACCGTTCACATTCAACGGGCAGGGCAACAGACTGTTTTTCAACCTGAATAGATACGTATTTATCGCCCAGTACGAATTCCAAATTACTTCCTGATGTATTTATAATTAAAATCATGCACGCACCCCAAATCCAATCTTTTTTGCAAAGCCCGCAGACTTGCGCAAAGACAATAATTTATCAATTTTTTCTGGCGTAAATTCTGTTTTTACATCTGCACAGTCATTTTCCAATAACTCACGACGCAATACAGCTGTAATTTCACGTTGCAGTTCACGCACACCTTGTTCAGATGTATAGTTTTGAACAATATGCTTTATCGCATCATCTGACATAACAATATTTTCAACATCCCATCCAGTATCACGTGCCGAACGTTTAATCAAATGTTCGCGTGCAATACGGATTTTTTCATCCATTGAATATCCAGGAATTTCGATGATTTCCATACGGTCTTTTAACGCATTTGACAAGTTTAAACTGTTTGCAGTTGCAATAAACAAAACATTAGACAAGTCAAAATCCACTTCCAGATAATGATCACGGAAAGTCTTGTTCTGTTCTGGGTCCAGAATTTCCAACAATGCAGATTCTGGGTCACCACGCCAATCGCGTCCCATTTTATCAATTTCATCCAAGACAATCACAGGATTGTTTGTCTTGCAACGCTTTAACGCGTCCATAATACGACCTGTTTGCGCACCGATATAAGTCTTGCGATGACCACGGAAATGCGCTTCGTCAGAAATTCCGCCCAATGATATACGCTGATATTTACGTCCCAACGCATTTGCAATTGATTTGCCAAGCGATGTTTTTCCAACCCCAGGTGCACCAACGAAACACAAAATACTACCTTGATTAGAACCAGTCTTTTTCATAACCGCAATATGTTCCAAGATGCGTTCTTTGACACCATTCATACCAGAATGTTCCGCATCCAAAACATCACGCGCATTGTGTAAATCCAGTTTTCCTTCGTCAGATTTTCCCCACGGCATCGCCAACAATTCATCTAAATAGGTTTTAAGCAATCCGCCTTCATTAGACATTGGCGACATAGAACGCATACGTTTCCATTCGTTCAAAGCTTTTTCTTTGGCATCGTTTGGCATGGCCGAGTTTTGAATTTTCTTACGAATATTTGCTGTATCAGCCTCGCCATCGTCTTCGCCCATTTCGTGCTGAATTGCACGCATTTTTTCTTGTAATATTGCCTCGCGTCGGCCATTTTCCATTTGCTGATGAATACGTCTGTTAATAGAATCTTCGATTTTCGCAGATTCAAACATCAGTTTGATTTCTTCAATTAAAATAGTAATTTTTTCTGACCAACTGCCGGCGCGCAAAACACGCACAGCCACATCTGTTTCAATATCTGTTGTCTGAATCACAGAATCAATAAACGCAGGCAACGGATAGTTTTCAATCACATTACGCAGTTTATCCATCTTGAACTTGCGCGTTGCATTGGCCAGCATCTGCACATTATCAGCCAAAATATCACGCAAAACCAATGTCTGTTCTGCATTCATATCGTCTTGGATTTCCAGCGGTGTTATATCGGCGGTAAACACACCGTCATTCACAGTGATATCAGACAAATTCACAACACCATTTGTTTTAATCAGCGCATGAATTGCGCCATCTGGCATTGTCAGAATATGCACAACGTCACCAATTGTGCCGACATTATGAATGTCTTCGGGTATTGTTGGATAATTCCAAGAATGTTGTGGCGTTAAAACAATTTGACCATGTCCGTCGCCAGCAGCACTTTTGATACAGTTTACAGACATTGGATTATCAATCAAAACAGGCACCGCCAGCATTGGCGATACGACCAAATATCGAAAGGGCAAAATATATTTCTTCATAGCAAGACTAAATATAAAACATTTTAACATTTTTTCAAGGGTTATAAATCAAGTAACAAATTCATAAAAACATATTTTATTCTTGCAAATCACACAAAAGATTTATACCATTTTACATATTAAAAACAGGACAGGGAATGAAAATATGTCAGCCACATACATATAAACGTCTTTTAATCACACTGTGTTTATTTGTCTTAATTTTAAGTCCTAACGCAAACGGAGGAACTGCATACATAGGCGACGGTTGGTGTACATGTTCTAGTTTAAACTCATGTAACTATTCAACCAACGAACCTTATCATACATGTTATACAAACGACTGGAAATGTTTTAAAGAAGCTCAACAAGACAACTGTCCTGGCGGAACATTAACTTGTAAAGGTCAAACAGATGAATATTGCGGCTGTTCAAGTTGGGATTGTTCCAACCAACAGCAAACAGAGACGCCCGGTGGTACAACAATTACTTCATGTAAATTAACAATTAACGGCACAACATTAACAGGTTATAAGACAGATAGCGATTGCGCCGTCGGCCCTGTAAGCAACTATTATGATTCCACAACACAATGTTGTGTATCGCGCACAATAAGCAATTCCTGTGGGGCTAACTACGAAGTATCTCGCACAAGCAAATTCCCAGAAAATACATTTGCCAATTATGGAGATTCCACATCCGATACGAATGAGCTTGTAACAATCAAATGTGCCAAGGGTTACTATATTGATCCTGTTGGCAGCACCCCAAAAGCCAATTCAATAACTGCAAAAAGTGGCGAAAGTGTCGTGCGCATACAAGATTGCGAAGGCTGTTCTACCGAAAAATGTTTCCCAAAAACCCCTTTCTCATGTTATACAGATGGTCAGACAGGTTGCCTAACAGAAGATCTTGACATTAATGGCGACAAGACTATAGACTACTACAACGAAAGAAACATCCCCTTTGAATGGATTAACTGCAAAAAACTCGACCCAAGCAGCTGTGGTTATAGCAGTACAGATCAATTTTATACCGATTTTATCGCGAAAAATCCAGACGACACATACAAAAGACAAAAATTCTATGTATATAGTGGTAATTCATGCACCATAATATGGGGTGATATCAGCTGTGCACAATCAGGTTATTATGGAAACAGCGGCACTTGCATCCCATGTCCCACAGGAACCTATGGTATATTAGACACACGTGGCGCTGCATTTTGTGAATATTGTGCCAAAGGATACAGCACATTTACCGATTCAAACGGCGATGGCAAAATTGAAATCAGCGAACATACCGATGCCGCACCAGACAATAGTTATTGCAAAGAATGCCCTGTGGGCCATATGATAACGGGCGACTATTGCAAACCGTGCGAAAACGCCGGATATTACAATTCCAAAACAGGCCAAACAAGTACAAACACAAAAACATCCATGTGCACAGAAAAATGCCCAATATCATTTACAACAGATATAACTGACGTTAACGATTCAATAAACAAATGTTATATCGATTCTGGTTCCGACAATACTGCAATAAAACTGACCGACAGTTTGGGCAGCATTTTCCTGCATGAAGAAATAGGTACAAATGTAAAATTATATCATCAGTAAAAAATCACCCGATTGGGGGATTTTTATTTCAAGATAAAGTGTACGCTGTATTGTGGTTTTTTGTCGTTACCCAATGCCGCACGCACAACCTTGTTAGACGCAACCTGAACCGCACGATACAAATTGTTTTTATCTTTGCGTTCTGCCTTGGTCAGACCGTCAATCGCCTTGGCAATTTCAATCTGAATTTGGCGTTTCATAAATCCCGTTTCATCTGTTTCAAAGATACCCGCACTGGAAACTTCTGGGACACCTTTCAAGAAACCACGCTTGTCAATTGGCAATGTTACAAACACAGCGCCATTTGATGCAATCTTTTTACGGTTTTTATAAACCTGATCGTTTGCGCTGCGTTCTGTTTCACCTTCCATAACGACATAACTTGTATCGATTGTTTCTGCAACATATGGTTCATTACCGTCTGATAACGCAATCATTTCACCGTTATGCACAACCATCATATGCTTTGCACCACCGCGTTCCATCGCCATTTTACCATTCAGCATTTCATTGATATAATCGCCATGCATTGGTATTGACACCTGTGGATGCACCATATCATAGAATCTTTCCAGTTCTGGACGACCGGCATGTCCACTGGCGTGCAAATTATCTGTATCAAATATAGTATGTGTTTTAACACCCATACGCGCCAGTTTATTATACAGATAAGAAACATCTTGTTCACGCCCTGGGATAATAATCGCACTAAACACCACTGTATCAGTTGGCATCAGTTTCATTTCTTTTACCTGACCATGACACAGACGGGTCAGCATTGCGAACTTTTCCCCCTGTGAACCAGTCAAGAATATCGCTTGTTTTTCTGCTGGTAAATCTTTGATTTCGGAATGAGTATAAACATCGTCTTTGTTTAAATAGCCCAGTTTAATACCCATTTCACGAAATTCTGGCAATCCAACATATGGCACAGGATTTGGATTACTGCGTTCTTTGATTGCAGCAACACGACCTGCGGCACGCGCAGCCTCAGCAAACATTTTGATTCGCGCCAAACTGCGAGAATAACCAGTTACAATTACACGCCCTGGTGCATTCTTCATAATTTCCGTCAAAGTATCGCGCACTTGCGTTTCTGTAACTTGTTTGGTCTGACGCGAAGAATTTGTAGAATCGCACATACAAGCCAATAATTTTGGATCAGAACCAATTTCTGCCAATCTTGCAAAGTCTGTTGGTGCTTCGATTGGAATATCATCGTTAAATGTCCAGTCGCCAGTATGCAATATTTTCCCCGCACCAGTTTTGATAATCAGCATTTGCGCCTCTGGAATACTGTGAGTTACGTGGAAAGTTTCAACTTCAAATGGGTTTAAATCCAGTACTGCGCCATTATGGTCAAATTCCACGATATCTTTCTTTGGATCAAAATCCATTTCAATACCAGCAAATGTCTGGCGCAAGATTTCTGCAGGAAAGCGAGTACAATAAATAGGTTTTCTAAACTTTGGCCAGATGTATTTCAATGCACCAATATGGTCTTCGTGGCCGTGCGTTACGATAAATCCAACAACATCTTTTTTACGCTTTTCCAGCCATGTTGTATCACAGTATTGAACATCGCCAGCACCGATTTCTTCGTCCAAGAAACCCATACCGCAATCAACGACCAGATATTTACCCTTGTATTTGTACAGGTACATATTCTGACCGATATGTTCCAATCCACCCAAAGCCATAAAATAGACTTTGTCATCATCTGCATCTGTTTCGTGTTTGTTTTGTCCCTTTATTGCCTTTGGCGTTTTTGGGGCAGGGCCTTTTTTCTTTGGTTCTGTCTTTTTTTCTTTTACTTTTACCATTTATAATCCTTTGTTTAAGTTAGTATTTCGCATGGCCATCAATTCATTGCCAATAAAGAAAATATTTTCTTTATCCGTAGTGAATCTGTGGCCATGCACCCGATATTCCCATAGTATCAAAAAATCATTAAAATACAAAGAGGGAAATTTGTTTTGTAATAACAATATAGTATTAAAATCCCTAAAATCAAGGGTTTTAGATTATCTACCCTTTAAAATACGGGCTTTATTCTTGTCCCATTCGCGCTGTTTGATGGTTTCACGCTTGTCAACTTTGTTCTTGCCATAACCAACGCCCAACAATACTTTTAACTTACCACGATTGTTAAAATACATTTTCAACGGCACAATTGTTGCGCCTTTTTCTTGCAGTTTTCCAATCAGTCTGTTTATCTGACTGCGATGCAACAATAACTGACGACTGCGTCTTTCATCAAAGTTCACAATACGTGCCGCAGTTGGCAGTTTTTGAATTTCAACACCGGCCAAGAACAGGTTATCACCACGACGCTGAACAAAACCATCAACAATCGTAACCAAGCCGTAACGTATAGATTTAATTTCTGCACCGGTCAATGATATACCAGCCTCTATAGTATCTTCAATAGAGTAATTAAATCGTGCCTTGCGGTTTTCGGACACCTGACCAAATTTTATAATACTTCTTGCCATAACGGGTTCTATTTTACACACTTAAAAATAAATTGCAAATATTATAGAATATGCTATTGTGCCAACTGGTATAAAAAAGGATTTAAATGACAAAGTATAATATTGATGAGATGGTATATCACTCATTATTCAATTATTTTCACACAAAAAGCAAACTAAACAACCCTTGTTTTATTTATGCGATTGCAAATAAATTCGGGAAAAACAAAAAGATAATTGACGAACTTAATGCAATATGTCACATTGTTTTTACAAAAGACACTATAACATTTAAACCAAACATTCGCAGAAAAATTTTGCGCGATAAATCATATTCAAAAATAACATATGTACGCAATTATGTAAAAAAACTGTTAATTGATTTGGGCTTTGACGCATACACATACCACGATAAAAAATATTGCGACAGTGTATATGTTTCGTTACGCAATACAAAGAATAAAACAAGAATCCAACAACTGGGTAATGTGTTTAAATTTGATTACGACACACCTGTATTAACACAAACAATATTGAATTCTTTAACAGAAAATCATAAATAACAAAACCCGCGAAATGCGGGTTTTAAAATTGAATTTTCGGATACAGTTTTTTCACATTTTCCATCAAGACTTTTTCTAAATCATATAAGTCTATATTTTTTATCTGTGCCAACACACGTGCTGTTTCAACAACCATACACGGTTCGCAAATTTTACCCCGATGTGGCACAGGCGCACAATATGGTGCATCTGTTTCAATTACAATTTTATCTAATGGAATTTTTGCAAAAGTTTCACGCACTTCATCAGAATTTTTGAAGGTTAAAATCCCACTGGCAGAAAAGAAAAATCCACGATCCAACATTTTTTTTGCCAAATCCCATGAACTGGTATAACAGTGCATAACACCGCACGCATCACCATTTAAAATCGCAGCAGTATCTTCTTCGGCGTCACGCGTATGAATCGCAACGGGCAGGGCATATTTTTTTGCAATTTCCAGTTGTTGTTCAAACAGTTTTATTTGCATATTTCTGGTTTCAGGACTGTAATGATAATCCAAACCGATTTCACCAATACCAACAACGCGCGGATTGCGCAACACATCATCTGTCAGAAAATCAGCGGCATTTACATTACAGTATTCTGGATGAACACCGATTGTGCAAAATATATTATCATAAGAATTTGCGATTCTAAGCGCACTGTCTATATCATTTGGGTCTGCAGTTGGGCAAATCATAACACCGACATTTGCATCATGTGCATTTTGAATTACAGCATCTAAACCATCTGTATATTTATCAGTCAAATGACAATGCGTATCTATAAACATTTTTTAATTTCCATAATAATTTTAAACACCGCCGTTTCAGGTTCCAGATAGACAGTTTTCATATCATTTATCGTCTTTGTTGCGATTGGATACAATTCTGCCAAACCAAATCGCGCGATTGCGTCCAGCAAGATTCCATGCAACGCAGCATCAGCAGCAATTTTCTTTGCGATTGCCATAATATCACCACTGTTTGCACGCGGATTTTCCAAGACACCAATTAAATCGGCATAAATTTCATCGCCACCAGTTTGTTTCAGACTTGCGATTTTACCAAAGCTGCCATTTGCCAGTTTTAATGTTTCTGTACTTACATCTTCTTCGGGCAAGAACTTTACACACAATTCACGCAGTTGTGATATGGTCAGCGGACGCATTTTTTCAACGCGCGCACGCGAACGCACAGTTGGTAAAACATTTGCCAATTGATGTACAACCAACAAGAACAAAGTTTTTGCAGGTGGTTCTTCCAGTAATTTTAAAATCGCATTTGATGCAGCTGTATTTAATTGGTCAACAGAATCAATCAACACCACGCGCCAATCGCCAGACATAGACGACATCTGCATTTTTTCAATCATCGCACGCACGGTATAGACCGATATAACCTTGCCATCTGGTTTTAGTTTACCATCTTTATCAAGATTTCTATCTTGGTCAATTATGAAAAAGTCCCCGACATTTCCATAAACCATCTTGGCGATTTTATATGCCAACGTTGCCTTGCCGATACCATTTGGCCCAGTCAGCATCCACACAGGGTGGATTGGATGATTATCCCTGTTATTCCACGCATTTAAAAAGTTGTTTAATGTTTCCGTATGTCCGACCAGATAATCATTATCCATCGGATGTGGAAAGTTATACGAAGAAGTCGCTTTTTTACGTGGTGCCATATTTACAATCCCAATAATACTTTGATATTTTTAAACACGCGTCCGAACAGTATTGTTTTACGAACCTTGTTTTGCGCAATCATTGGTGCGCGCGCAATAACACGACCATTTTGTTCTGCAATCAGTTCGCCAACAACATCACCCACGCGGACAGGCGCCGCAATTGGTTCGTCATAGCGTGCCAACACGCGAATATTTTTTAATCCGTCTTGCTTATCAACTGTTACAGCAAAAGGCTTTGCCACAGTTGCAACAACAGTCGGCTTTACACCATACCAAACAGGGATTTCTGTAATTTTTTCATTTGCGTCAAAGAACACTTTGCCAACTGTATTTTGATACCCATATTCCATCAGTTTTTTCATTTCGGCCGCCAAGGCATCATGCCCCTTGCCGTTAAAGCCATTTATAACACCAATCAGGCGGCGTCCACCAACCTTGGCACTAGCAACCATACCATAACCACCGTCGGCTGTATGTCCTGTTTTCAGTCCATCTGCGCCACGCATATTGAATAATAATTTGTTATAGTTCAGCGTATGCGTGCGTCCCCATTCACGACACCAGTCTGTTTGGTGCCCATCATATTCAAAACGCTTGGTTCCGAACATTGGATATAATTCAGAATGTTCAGAAATCAGATGATTTGCCAACATTGCCAATTCACGACTGGTCATCAGATTGTTTGGATCGGGTAAGCCACTGGCATTACCGAATGTTGACTGATTCATACCGATATCGCGCGCCAATTCTGTCATTTTACCGGTAAAAGCATTTTCAGACCCAGCGATATGTTCTGCAACGACAACAGACGCATCACCACCAGACAGCACAATAATTCCCAATATTAAATCACGCACAGTAATTGTCTGACCGGCGACCAGACAGATTTTACTGGCCGGATACCATTCAGGTCGGTTATAGTCTGCATTTTTCCCGACAGTCAGCACAGAATCCAGCGTCAAATTACCATTTTCAATTTCATCGAACAATACCGCCAACGTCATAAGTTTTATCATAGAAGAGGGCGGCATTAACACATCGGCATTTTTTGCGACAATTTCCACACCGGAATCATAATCTATTAAAAAGGCCGATTTTGCACGTGTTTGGAACCCTGCATTTGCCGCAGTTGTAATAACAGTCAGTAATATTGCGATTAAATTCTTTTTCATGCAATGGCATAATAACAACAAACAAACGCAATTCCAATATATTTTTTATACATATATGGAAAAACACTTGTCATCGCGGGGGGCAAGAGAAGAAAACAAAAAATCTGTCACTCCTGCGTTTTCTCTTGTCACTCCTGCGCAGGCAGGAGTGGGTCCATACAGTGTTCGCGACGCGAACCAAAAATGAACAATGTGCAAGTTCGAATTCAGTAAATTTCATAGACCCTATTCCTGCCTTCGCAGGAATGACAAAACATGCCAATCGCAGACAGGAATGACGGTAAGAGAGATAAAGAGGGCGTAAAAAAATCCCCCAAACGGGGGATTTTTATTTTGTTTTTGTTGGGCACGTTTTAAAATCAGCCTCACAAGCACCATCACATCCCCATACTTTGCCATCTGAACACTTACCTGTTACACAACCAAAGAAATCATCTGGATTTGTCTTGGTCCAACATTGATCAACTGTAACCGTATCTGGAACAGTTTTTTGTCCATATTGCAATTCATTATGTGTAAATGGTTTTGCGTCATTACAATCGTACTCACCACTAGGAACTGTTTTACCTTCCACAGTTTGTGTTTGTGCAACAGGCCATTGCCCCTTGTTACAAGAATGGCATAGCCCATCTTTTGGCACATAATATAATTCTGGGATTTCCGCATCTGTTGGTGCACATGGCGTGCAAGTCAAATCATCCTTGGCTTTAAACGCGGTACCTTCATTACAACGATACTCATAACATGTATCCTTATCAGACTTTTTTGTATAATATTCTTTCGGATTATATTTTTCCTTTGGAAATCCGCCACATAAATTCGCCAAATGACAGGCCTCTGAGTCAGCATCAATCTTACATTTTCCGTCCGTACCTTGAATCCAACCCTCAGGGCATAAGTTTTTTTGGGTCCCCACCCACGACAACAATGGCCATGCATGATGTTGCCCACCATACAAACAAGTCCTAGTTCCTGCTGCACGCACAACCAATGGCGAAGAAACAAACGTTAAAGTAGCATTTGTTTCATCTTTTGTTACACTTTTTATTGCCAATATAACATCATGTTCCTGGCCCTTATCTGAGTTGAAACACGTCATATTATTACTACCACACGACCTATATACACCGTAATAAAACATTGGTATCGTTGAATCAATATCTGTGCCAGGGGTATAAGAACTCAAATGTGCTTTGGGAGTATGAGCAGTAAAGCGTTCAATTGATTGACAAGTATCCGCGGCACCATTATTTATCTTGGCACACCCCGCGCCATGATACCCACTTTTACACAACCAAAAACAATCATCACCGGATTTATAATATGTTGTATAGGGAGAACCATGACAATTGCCACGATCAGCACCAATTATTGTTTTGCAAAATTTTGCACCACCCTCATTCATTTCATGTGCAACATAGTAAACAGTACCATAATTCCCATAACTACCCAAATCCCAATTAAAATGAGTATACGAGTCACCTCTAACAGAAATTCCAGTACTACTAATACAATTATTGCATTGCCAACTGTCTTTCCACCCGTCGTTCACCCCCCAATAATCACGAAAAACAGCCCCATCTGAACGTTGAGCAGCGAACAAATTATTTGTTCCCAACAAAGTCATTAATACCGCAAAACAAACACTTTTTCTCATAATTATGTTCTCTTTTATTTAAGTTTTATGTTTTATAAATATTTCCTATGTCTATTTAGATGGATCAGTATAACACTGACTATCAACATAATAACCGCCAATTTGTTTACACTGATATTCATACCATCCTGTTGTAAATACGCATTTACCATTTTCATATGTTGCATAACCATTACTACCGGTGGATTCATCCTGCCATTCACACTGCGTCTTTACAGAATTTTCATAGCAACGCCCATAATCTTCAATGGTGCTTCCTTTCGTAGTTATGTTTCCACCACTATCAACTACATTAGCTGTATATGCAATACCAGTTAAGTCTGTATAAAACTTCTTTAAAACATCACCATCATATGCTAATTCTTCACTTGCAATATTGTAGCTACAGCTCACAACCATTTCACCTTTATTATTTGTATCTTCATCATATGTACAATCGTTGCTGGCCGTTGGCATCCAAATTCCGCCCCTTGTCGTACATTCATTGTCCAACATCACACTAATTTCGTTTGAAATCGTATTAGATAAATTTTCAACTGTTTTTATATTATTCAACAAATCATCTTTTAATCTACCATCCAATGCATTTTTGCTAGTATCTTTCTGAACACAATAAATATTTGCCTGATCTACCAAACGATTTGCCAATGTCTGACGATCTAATGCACGGCATCCCCATGGATACGCATGTTCAGAATCTGTGGATGCAGGTGCACATAAATCCTTAGCATATTTGGTCATGGCATCTGCACACCCCTCGGCA
The DNA here is from genome assembly GCA_045634405.1 of Candidatus Enterousia sp. Classification (GTDB taxonomy): domain Bacteria; phylum Pseudomonadota; class Alphaproteobacteria; order Rs-D84; family Rs-D84; genus Enterousia. The sequence goes on along the minus strand of JAZRAD010000006.1, from coordinate 10,591 downwards.
ATCTTAACACTGTCAACCAAGCCAACAAAATCCAACAATTTTTCCAAACCACATTTTTCCGGCGTGGTCAATTTGCCATAAGAATCAAACTTACATTCATTGGCGCCATTGTCGCCATACAATGCGGCACAGGCAGATACCTTTTCCGCACACATTGCACGTGCTGTTTGTGCCGCCAACGCCCCAGACATTTGCGCCGTTGTTTTATCAAAACTTTTCAATGCGCCAGATTGTGTATCATAACATTCACCCATTGTCGCTACACAAGACGCCTTTACTTCTTCTATTTTTGCCTCTTGCGCCTGATTGATTTCAATAATGGCGGCACGTTTAAACTCGTTCCATACTGTATCTGCAATATCGCGGCAGGAATCCAATGCCGTTGTTGCAAACATACGTCTGTCGTCCAACCATTTGTTGTACTGTGGATTCATACCAACAATGTCAGATGATGTACCAGAGCTACCATACAGATTAATCAATTCTGTCAATTTAAATAATTTTGCACTATAGATTGGTTCGCCTGTTGTTGAATTGATATAATTACCGGTATAATCCAAGCAACGTTTATAATTTTCACCACACGCTGTATCTTGCAACATCGCATCACGCACCTTGGCCAAACATTCATTAACGTCCGCGGAATTATGCGCACGATATTCTTCTAAACGCGCCTGACGCAAGATTTTTTCCGCCTGACGTACAGTGTTCATTACCGTTTCGCGTTGGTTATCAATTTTCTTTTCATACAAATTACAATCCTGGGCAATCATGATATTATATGAACTGGTCGCCATATTTAACACAGCGTCTGTTGTACATGTGTCTTTGACAAATTCCAAACACTGTTTATTTGTTTCGTTGTACAGGGCCTGACCCTCTAAATCTGCGACATTGACACGCTGATCACCACTGTCAAACATGGAATTAGTACTGCCCCACAGGTCATCCATATTGATATCAAACCCAAAAGACATATCCATTGGATTTTCTTTTTCCTGTTGTCCTGGTTTTTTCTTGCCACTTAACAAATCACTAATTTCATTCAGGGTGTTTTGTGCGCCACTGACGTCTTTTTTAATTGCCGCTTCGCCCACAGTGGCTGTATACATGGCATTAACCTCGGACGCGGTTTTATCAACAGCGTTCAAATTATTATCTTCGAATCGTTGCAATAATACCTTTACTTCTTCTAATGCAGCCTCTGTATCGCGGAATTCAGAAAAACGTTGACTGCAAAAACAACGACGATATGTATCATTCGCATTTGCACAAAACTGATCCATACAGGTCGCATAAGAATCACGACACTGGGCATAACCGCCACCAATCTTGGACACATCATTAAATACAGCAGTCGCACGCGCCAAAGTCGCCGCACGCGCAATTCCAGACTTAGTCTGCATTGTTGTTGCAGCACGGGCATTAACCTTGCCCTGTGTTGTCGCGCTGCGTGAAACCTTAGCCTTGGTCGCACTGCGTGCTGTTGTGTCTGCAGAACGATTCGTTGTTACAGCCGGTGTGGCAGAACGCGCAACCGTATTTTTATGACCAGAACGTGCAACAACATCCGCACGCCCAGAACGCGCAACCCCAGCACCAGTACGGTTTACAACCGCACCACTGTCGCCATCGCCACGTGTTACAACCTTGGCACTGGTACGCGGTGCCGCATTAACAGCCACAGCACTACGTGGATTTGGCGCCTGATCCGCCATCGCAGATGACGCACATAAAACCGCCATCAAACCCACAGAAAACCGACAAAAATTAGATAACTTCATCTTCAATTTCTTTCTCTCTTTTTTGCATTTTATCATTTTTTCCACATTTGACGCAACAGCTAATTTTATATTTCCACATCCACCGCATCAATTAATCCCATATTTACCCCCCAGAACATTGAATAATACCCATATGCCTGATTGTATAACTTATATGCAGAGGTACCTCTTTCTTTGTTGCCTAATTCAATCAAACGTATTGATTCCAGTAACAATTTTACAGAAATATCATAATTCTTGTCTGACTTTTTAATAATACGCAACATCAATTTTTGACGCAAATCTGCCACCATATCATGCAGGGTACCACTTGCGACATAATCTTCGATAAACAACAAGTTCATCAGACCAATAGTCAAATCTTGGTCAGAAGACAAATCCAACGCATTTACTTTCTTGGCGTTGTCTGCAGATTCTATTTGTTGTTTTAGCCTATCTTTTTTCATATCGTCAAACCTTTATAACACCACGCATATGCGCAGAACGTGCGCGTGAATTATTTTCTAATTCCACATCCGATGGCGTTGTTGCCTTTATCAATTCAAACAGGGCAGGCGCCAACACCGGCATTCGCGGATCGCCCAATGCAGTCGTCCATTTTCGGAAGGTATTCTTAACAATTCTGTCTTCCAAAGAATGAAAGGTTACACAAATACACTTGCCACCCGACCGCAGTAAATTTGGCACAGCGTCCAATGCACGTTCCAATTCGCCCATCTCATCATTTACAGCGATACGTAACGCTTGGAACACAGGCGCAACATCACGTGGATTATGTATCAAATCACGCAATGCAAAGGTTGTTTGCGGTCTTGCATCTTTGATTGCGCGCGCCAAAATTCCAGCTTTTTTAACATCGCCATACATACGCAATATTTCAGCCAAATCAGAAACACTTGTATTTTCAATCAATTCTGCGGCGGTCATACCAGTTTCAGACATACGCATATCCAATGGCGCATCTGCACGAAATGAAAAACCACGCGACGCAACATCAATCTGCATGGAAGAAATACCTAAATCAAATACAATCGCATCAATACGACATCCCAATTCAGATATATGCGAAAAAGTCTGTGGAATAAATTTAAACCTGTCGCCAAATTCTGCAACCATCGCATTTGCATCTGCAACAACATTTGGGTCCCTATCAAAAGCAATAACTTTCGCGCCAGCATTTAAAAACGCACGCGAATAACCACCTGCACCAAAAGTACAATCTACGACCGTCTTGCCAGCAATATTGCCCAACGCATTCAAAACACTATCAAGTAATACAGGTATGTGTTTCATGTATTTATTTACTCCACTTCTATCTTTAATCCCAACGCCGTTAAATCCGAGATGGTAGTATTTCCCAGCTCAACCCCACCAGGCAACGCAAGTGTTGCAACCTTGTCCGCGCCATGCAGATTTAATACAACCCTGGTATACCCACGAGGCAAAGCGATAATAGCCTTTTTTACATCTTGTAAAACCATCCTGTCCCAAATGTCCATCGTGATTTTCTTTGCAATTTTCGCAACCCAATGTGTCAAAGGCGTAATAGAATCAACAAATACAGACACCCTGTCATCACGGTTAGAAGTCTTACCAGACAACAAAACAACCGTTTCACTAGATAAAATCTGAGAAAACTCAATCGCAGAGTCACCAAACGCAACCGCATCAATATTACCAAAACTGTCCGACGCATTGATTGTAATCATTTCTTTACCAGTCTTGGTACGACGGCGACTAAACGAATTTACATTCACGGCAATCTGAACAGACTTTCTGTCGCCAAGTGTCGCCAATGTTGCGCTGGTTGCCAGATTTGCAGATTTTATCAAATGCTTGTACTGGTCCAACGGATGCGCAGAAATATAGAATCCCAACGCAGACAATTCATTTTCCAAACGCTGACCAAATGTCCATGGGGCCGTCTTTGGCAGATTCTTGTGCAGTCTGTCTTCATCAACATCATCTTCAACAGTATTAGCAAACAATGACAGCATATTAGCGCCATCGCGCGACTTTGCCGCATAAGACAGAATCATATCTGCATTCATATAAATCGCAGCACGATTAGGCTCCAAAGAATCTAATACCCCCGTTTTTGCAAAAGCTTCTAAAATACGCTTGTTCATAATCGGGGCGCAACGCTTTGCAAAGTCAGTTAAATTTTTGAATTTTCCATTTGCATTTCTTTCTGCGACAATTGCATCTGTTGCAACTGTTCCAACACCTTTTAGTGCAGCCAATCCATAAACAATCTTGCCATCACGAACAGTGAACAAAGATTCACTTTCATTTATATCAGGCGCAACAATTTGAATTCCAAAATTAGCCTTGGCATCTTCTACAAATAACGCCAACTGATCTGTATCGTTCAAGTTACTGGACATAGACGCAGCCAAGAATTCAGGCGTATAATTTGCCTTTAAATACGCACACTGGTTTGCAACAATTGAATATGCAATCGCGTGCGATTTATTAAACGCATACTTTGCGAATTCTTTGAACTTTTCCCACAGGTCTTTGGCGGTCGCTCTATCCAATGTTTGTTCTTTTTCGCAACCCTCATAGAACTTGCCTTCCAGTTCATTCAACATTTCAATCAGTTTTTTACCCATTGCCTTACGCACGTTGTCTGATTGACCACGTGTAAAGCCTGCCAACGCACGTGTCAGCTGCATAACCTGTTCTTGATAAACGATAATACCGTATGTTTCTTTTAAGATTGGTTCTGCCTTTGGGTGAACATATTCAATAGATTCTTCACCATGCATACGCGCAATAAACTGTGGAATAAATGCAATTGGCCCTGGACGGTTCAGCGCATTTAATGCAGATATTTCCAAGAAACTAGTCGGGTGCATTTTACGCAAGGTCTGCTTTACAAACGGGGCATCAAACTGGAATATACCTTCGGTCAAACCTGCCTGCCATAATTTCATTGTTTTTGGGTCATCAGTTGGTATTTGATCCAAGTCAATATTTATACCACGAGTCTGCTGAATAAGGCGTGTTGCATACTTTAACACTACCAATGTTTCCAAACCCAAAAAGTCAAATTTAATCAACCCAGATTTTTCCAAATACTTACCATCATACTGACACGATGGCAACGGGTTAGCAGGATCACGATACACAGGCGCAATCTTTGTCGTTGGTCTGTCGCCAATAACAACGCCACACGCGTGTTGTCCCAGATTTCGCAACGAACCTTCCAGTTCTTCGGCAACCATAACAACCTTGTTTAAGTCTTGGTCATTATTCAAAACGTCTTGGATTTCCCCAGACATATCAACCGCATCTTTTAATGTCTTGGCATCCTGTGGGATAAGTTTTGACAATCTGTCAGACTTAGAATAGGGCATACCATACACACGACCAATATCACGAATTGCACCACGCGCCTGCAAACTGCCAAAAGTAATAATACGACATACAGAATCATGACCATACTTATCACAAACATACGCCAACACGCGTTCGATACCAGTTGGTTCAAAGTCAACGTCAAAGTCCGGCATAGATATACGATCAGGATTCAAAAATCTTTCAAACAACAATCCATACTTTAACGGATCAACATTTGTAATACCCAATGCCCATGCAACAATAGACCCCGCACCAGAACCACGACCAGGTCCAGTCAAAACATCATTATTTCTGCACCAATCAATATAGTCCGCAACAATCAAGAAATACCCAGGGAATCCCATACCAATAATAACCCCCAGTTCAAATTCTGCCTGTTCATAGTATGGTTTTGTATCTGTAATATTATGCTGTTCCAATCTGCGTTTAAGACCCGCCATCGTATCATCACGCAGCATTTGACATTCTGTTTCCAAGTCATCACCAAAGCGTGGCAACAATGGTTTTTCATGCACATTTACCATAAATCCACAACGTTGCGCGATACGAACAGTATTCTCTATTGCCTCGGGCAGGTCCGAGAATATTTCCGCCATCTGTTCATACGATTTAAAATACTGTTCAGATGACTTGCGCGGACGTTCTGGGTCAATAACCTTGGTCTGCCCCAAAACGCAACCCAACGCATCTGCAGATTCATAATCTTTATCTGTTGCAAAACAAACATCATTCGTTGCAACTATTGGAATATTTAATTCTTGGGCAATTTTTAAAAACATCGGTTCTGTCTTGATTTCTGCATCCAGCCCATGTCGTTGAATCTCAATATAAAAACGATTTCCAAAGATATTCAACAATTCTTTGGCATATATATTTGCCTGCGCGTCCTGTCCATTTAATATCGCCATACCAATTGGCCCAGTATGCGCACCAGAAAGGCAAATTAAACCACCGCTGTGTTGCGTCAATTCATCAAAAGTAACATACGGCCCCAAGTGATGATTTTCAGCACGCATATACATAGTTTTATTTAAATCACACAGGTTCAAGTATCCCTGATGATTTTGCGCCAACAACACCACCTTGGACAACGATTCAGAACGCAATATTTTTGGATCCGCATTATGCTGATTTAATGTTATTTCAACGCCAATAATTGGCTGAACCTTGTTCTTTGGCATAACGTCTGAAAATTCAGCACACCCAGACATCAAATTCGTATCAGTCAAGGCACACGCACTCATTCCAGTACTCAAACATAACGCTGGAATTTTTTTAATAGTCAGCGTACTGGCACCGACAGAAAACCTTGAATGTGTACGAAGATGAATGAATTGTTTTTCCATGTGCATCACATTAGCAAAATACCCCACATCAATCAACCCAATAATTCCCAAAAAAGATAAAAAAATTACCGACAACGTCGGTAATTTTTTATTTAGTTCAATTTACCGCAGCAATGTTTATATTTTAACCCAGAACCACATGGGCAGGGTGCATTACGACGCGCATCGCCACCTGTGGCTTGATTTAATTTTGCGTCATGTTTGGCACGCTCCGCTTCGGTTGCTGCAACATCTTCACGTGTCAGTTCCATACGACAAATATAAGATACAGACATAATCTTGAAATTATTTACAGTATTTTTAAACAATTCCAATGCTTCACGCTTGTATTCATATAACGGGTTTTTCTGAGCATAGCCACGCAAACCAATTGCGCTTTGCAGATAATCCATCTGTTGCAAGTGCTTTTTCCATACTGCATCCAACGCACCCAGCATCATCTGACGAGACGCCATCTGCATCATTTCTGGACCATATTTTGCAGCCTGACTGTCATATCTGCGATTTGCCAAACCGACCAAAGATTCATACGCCTTGCGTTCTGTGATTTCTTCATCAGTTTTCCATTTTTGAATATCTGTAATATCCAACGCAAACGCACGCATCATCGCATTATGAATTGCGTCTAAATTCCAGTCTGCTGGCATCGCCTTTTCTGGAATACTGTTTTCACAGATAATTTCAACAACATCGCCAATCATTTCACGTGCCAAAGGTGACAAATCTTCGGACACCATTAAATCATCACGTTGTTTATAAATAACTGTACGCTGTTCGTTCATAACATCGTCATACTTCAACAGTTCTTTACGTGCTTCGAAATATCTAGCTTCGACACGTTTCTGGGCTTTTTCCAACGCCTTGGTAATCCAAGGATGAGTAATTGCTTCACCTGTTTTCAACCCCAATGTTGTCAACATTCCCTGCAAACGAGAAGCACCAAAAATACGCATTAAATCGTCATCCAAAGACAAAAAGAACTTTGAATCACCTGGGTCACCTTGACGACCAGAACGACCACGCAACTGATTATCAATACGGCGCGATTCGTGGCGTTCAGTACCGATAACATACAAACCACCAGCATCTAAAACTTGCTTTTTATTTGCTTCGATTGTTGCATAGATTTCTTTCTTTTTATCTTCATAATCAGACGCATTACAATCCAGTTCCGCAATTAATTCCACGGCATTACCACCCAGTTTAATATCAGTACCACGACCAGCCATATTTGTTGCGATTGTAACAGCACCCGGTGCGCCAGCCTGCGCAACAATTTTTGCCTCGGATTCGTGATGTTTCGCATTCAAAACCGCAGGATTCAAATTTAATTCTTTACGTACAATAGCAGCCAATTCTTCGGACTTTTCAATTGAAACAGTACCAACCAAAACAGGCTGTTTTCTGGCAACACAATCTGAAATCTGTTTTAAAATCGCAGCGTATTTTTCTTCTTTGTTACGATAGATTTCGTCATGATGATCATTACGCGCCACAGGACGATTTGTTGGAATTGAAACCACACGCAATTTATAGATTTCTTCAAATTCCGCAGCTTCGGTCATCGCAGTACCTGTCATACCAGACAATGTTGGATACAAGCGGAACAAATTCTGATAAGAAATACTGGACACAGTCTGATTTTCTGGCTGAACAGCAACATGTTCTTTGGCCTCTATTGCCTGATGCAACCCCTTGCCAAAGCGACGACCAGTCATAACACGACCAGTAAATTCATCAACAATCAGAATTTCACCGTTACGCACAACATAGTTTACATTTTTCTGGAACAAGTGATGTGCCAACAAAGACTGTTGAATATGCATAACCAACGCCGCATTTTCAGCCGCATACAAATTATCGCCCACCAACAATCCCGCTTCTTTTAACAGATTTGTCGCAGAATCAACACCACTTTCTGTCAGTGTAACATGTCTGTCTTTTTCATCTTTTTTAAAGTCAGATTCTGTCAGTTTTGCAACCACTGCATCAACCTTGGCATATAACTCACTGGTATCTTCGGCAGGACCAGAAATAATCAGCGGAGTACGCGCTTCGTCAATCAAAATACTGTCAACTTCGTCAACAATTGCGTAAAAGAACGGACGTAAAACCTGTTGTTTCTTTGAAAATTTCATATTATCACGCAGATAATCAAAGCCCAGTTCTGAATTTGTTACATATGTAATATCACATGCATATGCAGCGCGTCTTTCATCATCTGTCATATCGTGCTGAATAATACCGATTGTCAGCCCCAAGAATTTATATATCGCACCCATCCATTCTGCGTCACGCGATGCCAAATAGTCATTTACTGTAATCAAATGCGCGCCCTTGCCATGCAATGCTTTTAAAAACATCGCCAATGTTGCAACCAGTGTTTTACCTTCACCGGTTTTCATTTCAGCGATTTGACCATTAGTCAAAACCATACCACCAATCATCTGGACATTAAAATGACGCAAACCAATTGTACGAATTGACGCTTCGCGTACCAGTGCGAACGCATCAGGCAAAATGTCTTTTTCTTTGTCACCCGCAGCCAACCTTGCACGCAGAACATTTGTTTGTTCACGTAATTCTTCATCACTCATTGCATGATACTTTGGCTCCAAGTCGTTTATCAAAGACACTGTTTTATCATAATTTTTAATCAATCTGTCATTGGCAGACCCTAATATTTTACCAATAATGTTTTTTACCATCTTTCTTCCTTATATTTATCAACAGATATATAGCAATTTTGCCCCTTGCGGTCAAGATACTTTATGATATAATATCAATAAAGTAATTAAACAAGTATAAAAGACAAAAAATTTTAATGTAGGGGTATAAAATCATGCAAGAACCAGTTCAAAAACTAAATCCAGAATCTATTACCAGCGATGTTTATATCGTCGCCCCAACACAAATTGAATATATCGCACACATTTTTGGTAACACTGTTGCAGATACAATGAATATGCGTACATTTGCACCAAAAATCCGCCAAATAGCAGAACAGGCATTACGTCATGCTTTACAATCTGCGCGCCACATGGGCGAAAAGAAATAAAAAACATTGAAAATCCATAAAAAATTGATAACATAACATCCACAAGATGGACTGAGCATGGCTGATATTTTTATATCAGAGGAAAGTCCGGGCTGTATGGGACAACGTACCGGCTAATATACCGGGCAGGGTGACCTGACGATTAGAGCAACAGTGACGATACGATTAAATTCGGGTGAAACGGGCAATCTCTACGTGCAGCAACTTCAAATAGACCCCCGTATATGTGTCCCACATTGGGGGCGGGTAGAAGGCTTGACATTTGCAGTAATGCAAAATGCAGATTAATCATGCTCACTACCATAAAAAGTGCAAACTATTTATGGCAGAACAGAACCCGGCTTATATGTCTGTCTTGTAAAAAACGCACCAAACGGTGCGCTTTTTTTATAAAATCTTGCCTTGCGATGGATAGAAAGTCAATTCGACATCTTGCCATTCGCTGTATTCACTGGCCGGCAACATACGAAATGGCTGACATGTATCAATTGCATCTTTGATTGTTTCCAACACATACGCAAATGCAGGGTCTGTTTCTGCGCGCGCAGCAGATTCAAACCACAAATCATAAACAGTACCATTTTTACGCAATTTCAAATGCGCCACAGCACGAATGTCTGCAATATCAGGACGCGCGTTATCAATAACCCAACAACGCGTCATCGCAACACGCAACGCATCAACCACAGAAACAGTCATTGTGCGATCCAACGACAAAACCTCGCGATTTACTTTGATTACACGCTTTTTCTTTGGCGCATCTTTTGGTTGCTCTGGTGTTTTTTTATCTGTTGCGTCTTCTTCTTTTTTATCTTCTTTGACTTCTTCCTCAACCATCGTCGTAGATTTAATTTCTACTTTTTCCACCGCCTGTTCTTGTTTCTTTTGTGATGCAGGCTTGGCTTCTTGTTTTTGTTCTTTTTCTGGTGTTCCAACATTATACAGTTTTGTTTCTTTGCCAGAAACACGAACATTATCTAAATCAATTTCAATAATTTCAATTCTGTCAAGTCGGATCGTAGCCATGTCGTTCTGTG
>JAZRAD010000005.1:0-2563 GCA_045634405.1 Candidatus Enterousia sp. | reverse complement strand
CAAAACACCTGTCTGTTGTGCTATCTTCAAACCTTTTTCAACACCTGGGATGTATTCTTTTGGAATCGCACCACCAACAATCTTGTTTTCAAATTCATAACCAGTACCTGGTTCCAAAGGTTCAAATTCAATTTTTACCTGTGCGTACTGACCAGAACCACCAGACTGTTTCTTGTGTGTATATTCTTCTGTGATTGGTTTGCGGAATGTTTCACGATATGCAATACGTGGTTCACCAACGTTTACATCAACCTTGAATTCACGCAACAAACGATCAACCAAGATTTCCAAATGCAATTCACCAACACCAGACAGAATTGTTTGACCAGATTCTTCGTCAACTGATACGCGGAATGAAGGATCTTCTTTGGCCAATGCCTGCAAGCCCAAAGACATCTTTTCAATGTCGGCCTTGGTTTTTGGTTCAACAGCGATGCTCATAACTGGCTCTGGAACGTGGATTGATTCCAACAAGATTGGATGTGCTTCATCGCACAATGTGTCACCAGTAATTGTTTCTTTCATACCAACCAATGTGATAATGTCACCAGCTGATGCTTCTTTGATTTCTTCACGATTATTAGAATGCATCAACAACATACGGCCAACACGTTCACGTTTATCACGGTTAGAATTGTAAACATATGAACCGGAAACCAATTTACCAGAATAAATACGGATAAACATCAAGTTTCCAACAAATGGGTCATTTGCAACTTTAAATGCCAATGCGCTGAATGGTTCTTTGGCATCTGGTTTACGTTCGTCGGCTGTTTCACCATCCATTTTTGTACCCTGAATAGCAGGAACATCCAATGGGCTTGGCAAATAGTCAACAATCGCATCCAATAATGGCTGAACACCCTTGTTTTTAAATGCAGTACCACACAATACTGGGTTAAAGTTTTGTGCAATTGTACCCTTGCGAATCAATTTTTTGATTGTTGCTGTATCTGGAACATTACCTTCCATGTACGCTTCCATAATCGCATCGTCCAAAGTCACAACTTCTTCAATCAGTTTTTCATGTAATTCTTGGGCTTTTGCTTTCAGTTCTTCTGGGATTTCAACGATGTGTGGTTCTTTACCCATATCGTCTTCCCATACAATACCTTTCATTTCAACGACGTCAACAACACCACTGAAATCAGATTCTGCACCAATTGGGAAATTCAGAACCAATGGATTTGCACCCAAGCGTTCACGAATCATATCAACACAGCGGAAGAAGTTACCACCAATACGATCCATTTTATTGATAAAGCAAATACGTGGAACCGCATAACGGTCTGCCTGACGCCATACTGTTTCTGTCTGCGGTTGTACACCAGATACAGATTCAAATACAGCAACCGCGCCGTCCAATACACGCAGTGAACGTTCTACTTCCATTGTAAAGTCAACGTGCCCCGGTGTGTCAATCAGATTGATACGATGATCGCGCCAGAAACATGTTGTCGCGGCAGATGTAATTGTAATACCACGTTCTTGTTCCTGTTCCATCCAGTCCATGGTTGCACCACCATCGTGCACTTCACCAATTTTATAGGTCTTTCCGGTATAGAACAAAATACGTTCTGATGTTGTTGTTTTACCCGCGTCAATGTGGGCCATAATCCCAATATTGCGGTACATATGTAAAGGTGCGGTTTTTCCGACTGACATAGTGTCTTTCCTTTGCTTTTGTATTTATTACCAGCGGAAGTGAGCAAATGCCTTGTTCGCTTCTGCCATTTTATGTGTGTCAATTTTCTTTTTAAATGCACCACCTTGGCCATTTAATGCATCGCGCAATTCACCGAACAAGCGTTCTGTCATTGTACGTTCACCACGTTTACGTGCGAACATTACCAACCAACGCAATGCCATTGTCTGCTGACGTGCAGGTCTAACTTCTACTGGGACCTGATATGTTGCACCACCGACACGGCGACCTTTTACTTCTACGGATGGTTTTAATGCATCAACCGCTTCCAAGAATGTTGTCAGTTCATCACCGTCTTTGGCAATATTTTTCAATTTTTCCATTGCGCCATAAACGATGTTTTCGGCAACTTCTTTTTTACCATCCCACATCACTACATTAATACATTTTGCAACAACCAGATTGTTGTACTTGGAATCTGGCAATATTTCACGTTTTGTTGCAGCTTTACGTCTTGACATATTTTTTCCTTTTATCGCTTCATCTGCAAAATGCAGATTACTCACATACATTACATATGTGTGGTTAGTTTAATTATTTCTTTGTTTTGGCACCATACAAAGAACGACCTTGTTTTCTTGCATCTACACCCTTGGTATCCAATACACCGCGGATAATATGATACTTTACACCAGGCAAGTCCTTTACACGACCACCACGAATCATAACAACGCTGTGTTCCTGCAAGTTATGACCTTCGCCAGGAATATAAGCTGTTACTTCGCGGCCGTTTGCCAGTTTTACACGGGCAACCTTACGCTGCGCCGAGTTAGGTTTTTTCGGTGTAGTCGTATAAACACGTGTGCAAACACCACGTTTCTGTGGGTTTTCCATCATGTCAGGTGCAGTACTTTTTAC
>JAZRAD010000004.1:0-3358 GCA_045634405.1 Candidatus Enterousia sp. | reverse complement strand
TTATGGTGGCCTGTCTGATACGGAAAAAACATTGAATGACGAAACAGAAACCAAGTACAATGTTTTGTATAATGGTAAACATTACTATATGTATGATGCGACAGTACAATAAAAACACCGCCAAATGGCGGTTGTTTTTTTGCTGTGATAAGTTGTGATTTATCTTGTGAATTTAGCAGTTTTTGCTTGTTTTTGTTGCTGAACCTTTTTTACATATTCGGCACAGTTTTTCTTGTACTCTTCACGTTTTTTATTGTGATTAATCGTAGCAATTGTTGAAATGGTTAAAAAACTTGCAACTGCAATTGCAATGGCCCATTTGCTTGCTTTGTCTGGTGTTGCCATATTTAAATCCTTTTTTGTTTCATAGTAATTTTACTACAAGAATATTATTTGTCAAGAATTATGTCGCCAACGAACATATCGCCACACGTGTCAATCAATTGTATCATACATATTGTTTTGGATGGTATTGTGTTGCCACCAATTTTTACAGCAATATCATGTGGGTCGCGTGCGATATTGTTTTCTTCAACCAAAACTTGGACAGTTTTTCCGATTTGTGACTGCATAAACTCAGCGCGATTATCGTTCGCGGTATTGTTTATAATTTTTACACGTTGTTTTGATATGCTGCGGTCAACTTGGTTTGGCATCTGTGCTGCAGGTGTATCAGGTCTTGGCGAAAAAGGAAATGCGTGTATTTTAATTGGTTTTGTTTCGCGCACCAGTTCCAATGTTTCTGTGAATAATTCGTCTGTTTCGCCTGGAAAACCACAGATTATATCCCAACTGAAAGTTATTTTACCGTCTGCCAGTTTTACCAGTTCGCGCACCATATCTGCGTTATGACGGCGTCCCATTGATTTTAAAATTGTATCCGACCCAGACTGCATTGAAAAGTGCATATGTGGCATCATACGTTTTTCTGATTTTATCAGTTCAATGATATTCTTTACATCTGGTACCGCAGGATCAACAGATGACAGACGCAGACGCTGAATTTCCGGTACGTCGTTTAACAACTTTTTACATAAATCTGACAGTAATATAACCTTGTCGCCGTCTTTTTTGACATAAGATGCGATATCAACCCCTGTCAGCACAATTTCATAAAAACCATTACGAACAGCGTCGCGAACATCGGTCAGAATGTCGCTGTATTCAAAAGATACACCCAACCCACGCAACGCACGTGTTATACAATATGCGCAATTATGATTGCATCCATTTTGGATTTGTACAAATTGTTTGGACAGTTTTGTATCTGTGTTTGGAATGCTTTTAATTTCTGCATCGGGCAGGGCGGTATTATCGTTTAAATAAGCCCCGATTTTCATCTTGTCTTGGTTGTGAATAACTGTCGTATTTGAAATGTTGCGAAACAGGTCTGGATTACGTGTTGCTGCACAGCCTGTTACAAACAATTGTACATTCGGGTTTTCGCGTGCGATTTTGCGTACAGCTTGACCTGATTGGCGTTCCGCCTCGGCTGTAACGGCACAGGTATTGATAACAACTGCTGTTTCAATATGTTTGGACAGCATATTTTTGATTTTTTCAGATTCCAGTGCATTTACCCTGCAACCAAACGAAACAGATTTAATATTTTTATTGTTCATGCTGTGAATTATAGCCTGTGTTTTAACATTTTCAACTATATAAAAACACCCCCATACTGGGGGCAGGGTTATTTTTGTTTGCCTTTATAGTTTTTGTATTTTGTTCTGGCTCTTACATGTGCGTCCTGAGTCAAGAATTTTTCATAATGATAGATGTAACGGTCAAAATCCTTTAGGGTGTGTACACCGTTTGGATATTGATGTGTTTTACCGTACCATCCCAATGTGTCAACAGGTTGACTTGCCCAGTTTCTTTTTTCTCGTCCTTGTAATTTATTGTATATACGATTAAAATCTGCGGCCACTTCTTTTTGATGTTTGACGGCTGCTGCGATATCGCGATCATTTACAACAACCTCATTTTGCGGTGCGGGCAGTTTCTCTTTTAAATTATAATTTTCTAATTCTGCACATGGTTTGTTGCAATAACTGATAAAAATAGTTGTTGCAATTACGATTGCTGGGCCAGGCAAAACCTCTTTTATAAAATAAGAAATGGCAATTTGTGTTCTCAAATTCATAAGAAAGTCTCTTGTTTAATTATTTTTGTTTGCCTTTATAGTTGGCATATTTTGTTTCACATCTTCTTAAAGCCATATGATACAGATATTTTTCGTATCTTTCTATATATCTGTGATAATCGCGCATTGTTGGATTTTCTGGGCTGAACAGCAAATCAGGATAAATATTGGCGCTGTCCAGTGGTTGGCTTGGCCATGTTATTTTTTTCCAACCCTTTAATTCGCCGTACATACGATTAAAGTCTGCTGCGACTTTTTGCTGATGTTGGATGCGTTTTACGATATCGCGGTCATTTACAGCAACTTCGTTTTGCGGTTTTGGTAATTGTTCCTTCAGATTATATTTTTCTAAATCAGGTCTTGGACCAATGTTATAATAATATACGAAAAACAGTACAACAGGAAGCGTAATACCTGCCGTAATTGTTAATTTATGGTTTTTTTTATTTGTTGACTTGGTCATTTGAATGCTCCTCTTTTTTATTTTAATTTACCTTTATAATTTGCGTATTTTGTTTCAGATCTTCTTTTTGCATTTTTATATAATTCTATTTCATACTTATAGATGTACTTTCGGTATTCGCCCATGGTTGGAATATAGTTATATGGTGGACAAGGGTGTGCTTTCCTGTACCAACTTGCAGTGTCCAGTGGTTGATTTGGCCATGTTATTTTTTTCCAACCTTTTAATTCGTCGTAAATACGATTAAAGTCAGCTGATATTGCTTTTTGATGTCTGATTCCTTTTGCGATATCACAATCATTTACAACAACCTCATTTTGCGGTGCGGGCAGTTTCTCTTTTAAATTATAATTTTCCAATTCAGGCTTATCGTAATAACAGCATAGTATAACAGCTGCCAAGCCAATCAGAGCAGTAAAAAGAGGAATAGGGCTATCTTTGTATCCGTCCTGAAGAAAAAAATAGTCTATGTCATCTAATATGTTATCAAATTTACTTTTTTTCATTAGAATTCTCCTTTTAATTCGTTCTTATTTAAGTTTAATGTAGTACACAAATGATAGTTTGTCAAGTTTAGTGTAAAAATATCTTTTTAAGATAGTTTTTTTATTTGTTTAAAATTTTTCTTCTTGCATTTTTGGTGTTCATAAGTCATTATAATCTGACGAAAATTATTTCAACAAAGGATTTAAAATGGCACGCACAACAAATTCTGATACATTACCATACGTAGAAAGCCGTTATGAACTTGG
>JAZRAD010000003.1:0-2113 GCA_045634405.1 Candidatus Enterousia sp. | reverse complement strand
GGTTCGCAAAGCTGATCCATATAAAGGTAAAGGTATCTTCTATAAGGGCGAAAGAATCCGCCGCAAAGAAGGTAAGAAGAAATAATAACTAACTTTGATTTCCGCTGTTACGGAAATCGGAAAAAAGGAAAATAAAATGTTAAAACATTTATCTACAGAAGAAAGACGTACATTGGCAAATCGCGGTGCGTTGAAAAGAAAAAATCCTGGCAAAATTCGTTTGTCAGTGTTCCGTTCTGGACGCCATATCGAAGTTCAGGCGATTGATGACACCAAAGGACATACAATCTGTGCAGCCTCTTCAAAAGAAAAAGGCTTTGCAGGAAAAGGTTGGAATGTTGCCGGTGCAGAACTGGTCGGCAAGGCATTAGCTGAACGTATCGTTGCAGCGAACATTGCTGATAATTGTTATTTTGATCGTGGCGGCTATCGCTATCACGGTCGTGTAAAAGCACTGTGCGAAGCAATCCGCGCTGGTGGCGTTAGAATATAATTGAATAAGACGGAGTATAATAATGGCACGTTTTGATGATAAAAAATTGCAGTCGGATAACTTGGTAGACAAATTGGTTTCTATCAACCGCGTATCCAAAACTGTAAAAGGTGGCCGCAATATGTCTTTCTCAGCATTGGTTGTTGTTGGGGACAAAGCAGGTCGTGTTGGCTTTGGTAAAGGTAAAGCATTGGAAGTACAGGCAGCTGTACAGAAAGCAACCAAGGCTGCAAAAGCAAAAATGATTCGCGTTCCTTTGAAAGAAGGTCGTACATTGCATCATGACAGTACAGCAAAATACGGCGCCAGCAAATTGGTTGTACGTTCAGCTGTTCCAGGTACTGGGGTTATCGCAGGTGGTGCATTGCGTGCAGTGTTTGAATGCTTGGGTGTTCAGGACGTTGTTGTAAAATCACAAGGTTCAAACAATCCAAACAACATGATTCGTGCTGCTTTCTTGGCGTTCAATAAAATGAACTCTCCAAAGACAGTTGCTGCGCGTCGTGGCAAAACAGTTGCAGAAATCATCGCTGGTCGTGTTGGTAAAAAATTAGAAGTTGCAACAGAAGATAAATAATCTGGGTAAAAGATAAATAGGAGTTTTAATTATGGCTAAAATAGTTGTAAAACAAGTTAAAAGCACTATCGGTCGCCCAGAAGCACAAGTCAAAATTGTAAAAGCATTGGGCTTGGGCCGTATCGGTAAAACCAAAGAAATCACAGATTCTGAATCTGTACGTGGCATGATTGCCAAGGTTTCTCACTTGGTAGAAGTTGTTGCTTAAATAAATTAAACCGAGTATAAAAACAAACACTTGTTTTTATGCGACAAAGAACTACATAGGTAGTTATAGGATAAAAGGAAAAAGAAATGAAATTAAATGCATTGATGGATAATTTTGGTGCACGTCAAAACGCAACACGCGTTGGTCGTGGTATGGGATCTGGTTCTGGTAAAACAGCTGGTCGTGGTCACAAAGGTCAAAAGGCACGCAGTGGTTCACGTAAACAAGCGACATTCCAAGGTGGTCAGATGCCAATCTTGCGTCGTTTCCCAAAATTTGGTTTCAATAACCCATTTGCAAAAGAATATGTCACAATCAACTTGGGCGACATTGAAAAATTCATCGCAAGTGGTAAAATTGATGCATCTGCACCAATTACAATTGATACATTGATGGCTGCAAAAATCATCAACCGTAAAATGGATGGTTTGAAAGTTTTGGCAAGTGGTGAAATCAAATCTGCTGTAAATATTATCGCAGAAAAATGGTCAAAATCAGCCGAAGCAGCAATTGTAAAAGCTGGTGGTTCTATTAAAAACAACTAAATAAAACAATCTTTGGGCATCTGGGAAACTGGGTGCCCATGCAATGGTTAAAATATATTTCAAATGAAATTCTTGAAACGCTTTTTCGGTAACTTAAGTGATTTGCAGAAACGTATTCTGTTCACATTGGGGGCACTGATTGTTTATCGTATTGGGTCGTTTATTCCACTGCCTGGTGTAAATGCGTCTGCTGTATTGCATTTGTTCCAAGGCGATAATGGAATGATGGGTATGTTTGATATGTTCAGTGGTGGTTCGCTGTCACGTATGTCTGTTTTGGCATTGAACAT
>JAZRAD010000002.1:0-7777 GCA_045634405.1 Candidatus Enterousia sp. | reverse complement strand
CTTATACTTATGGTTGCTTGTTTCTAAAAAGGTCAAGGCAATGATAAAGCCATTTAATGTTTGCCCACGTTGCGGTCATACATATGCAGATAAACGCACCGCACTGGGATTGTTAAAAGTGTTCCAACCATGGACATGGTTCTAAAAGTAAGATAAAAGGAGTAATAATATGGAAAAACAAAAAGTAGATATTACAAATACCAGCCCAAGATTAGCCGCAATATTATTGATGTTTATTGCAATGAATACCTGTGTGTCTATGGTACAACAAGAATTAACGCATCAAACACAGCAGGAACAGTTAAAACAGGCAAAAAAACAATATACATTGGATTCGTTAAGATATGAAAATGTGTTGCGTTTCCAAGAAGAATATCTCAAAGCGTCTGCCAAGCAACAGGCGATAGACTCTTTGTTAAATGTGGGTGCGCAGGAACTGGGGCGTGATGTTCGCACAAAAAACGAGCAGTCTAAAAAAATGCTGAAATTTGCTGAACAAAATGTAAACCAAAGATAATTAAAAAAAGTACTTGCAATTGCAAAAAATATATGTCATTATATACCACGCAATGCGAGCGTAGCTCAGTTGGCTAGAGCGCAACCTTGCCAAGGTTGAGGTCGAGGGTTCGAGCCCCTTTGCTCGCACCAGAATTTATAAGACCGTCCGCATGGACGGTTTTATTATAGAAAATACAGGGTACATAAAATTATGAAATGTTTTTTGAAACGTTTTAATTAATACAGTGCGACCAACAGAAAATAAACTGCGGGCGCACTGTTATGCGTCCGTTTTTTAATAAAATAAAACAAAGGAAAAAATAAAATGGCAGAAAATACAACACCAATATCAACAAACGAATTGACTGCACGTTTGCAAAAGTCTGAAAATATCAAGGCGCGCGATGGCGTTGTATGGAAAGATAAATTTGACCGTACGCACACAATTGAAAATGCACGCGAATTACCAGATGATACGCCTGTAAAGTTGGCTGGTCGTGTAACTGCACTGCGTTGGTTGGGTAAATTGATGTTTGGTCGTATTTATGACATCAATGGCGAAATTCAGTTTTCTATGTCTCGTGAAGAATTGGGCGAAGAAAATTACAAGTTTATGAAGGCAAATGTTGACTTGGGCGACTTTATCGGTATCACGGGTGTTTTGTATCATACAACAGCTGGCGAATTGACGGTTAAGGTGTCGAATTATGAAATCTTGGCCAAGGCGTTGCGTCCATTGCCAGAAAAGTATCACGGTTTGACAGATATGGAAACAAGATATCGTCAGCGTTATTTGGATATTATTTCTAATCCAGAAGCACGCAATGCATTGTTGGGTCGTTTCAAGATGACACAATATTGGCGTGATTATATGAACAGAAATGGATTCTTGGAAATTGAAACACCAGTATTGCAGAATGTTGCGTCTGGTGCGGCGGCACGTCCATTTACAACACACCACAACGCATTGGATACAGATTTCCAACTGCGTATTTCCCCAGAATTGTTCTTGAAACAGGCAATCGGTGCTGGCTTTGACCGTGTTTACGAAGTTGCCAAAGACTTCCGTAACGAAGGTATGGACGCAACACACTTGCAAGAATTTACAATGGTTGAATGGTATGTTGCGTACTGGGATTACAAAGATAATATCAAATTCACATGGGAACTGATTCAAGAATTGTTGATGAAGTGCCGTGGCACATTACAGATTGAATACCAAGGCACACCATTGGATTTCAGCAAATATGAAATGCTGGATTACACAGCCAAGATGAACGAATTCTTTGGTTGTAATATCTTGGACTTTGATGATGTTGATGTTTTACGTCAAAAGTTGGTTGACGAAGGTATGTTCCCAATGTCTGAACTGGAAGATCTAAAATCAATCCCAACATTGGTTGACTATGTTTACAAGCGCAAAATCCGTGGCAGTATTGTAAATCCAACATTCTTGTACAATTATCCTGCGTATATGATGCCATTGGCGCGTCGTAATGATGCAGACGAACACAGAATTGATATGTATCAGTTGTTGGTATGTGGTTCTGAAATCTGCAAGGGATATTCAGAACTTGTAAACCCAATCCAACAGTTGGCTGCATTTGAAGAACAAGCCAAGAATATCGCAAATGGCGACGAAGAAGCATTTAATCCAGATAACGACTTTGTTCGTGCAATGGAACACGGCTTCCCACCAATTTCTGGTGTAGGTATGGGTGTTGATAGATTGGCTTGTATTGTCTTTGACCAGCCAACTGCACGCGATGTTGTATTGTTCCCAATGATGAAATAAGAAACAAACAGGACAAATATGTCAAACACAAACGCAGAAAACGATATATTATTACAAACACTGGAACACGACAGAAAGAATCTGGCGGCGATTGATCGTGCATTGGAAAATGGGAGTATTGATGACATAACCGCTGATTATCTGCGCGGTTTGTATTCAGACAGTATGAATTGGCTGCGAGAGATGTTTTATGTCTTGGGCAAAACATTTGGTGCGCCCAAGGCAGCTGTTATGAAATATGACTATGAATCTGACAGTGCCGTTGACGAACCAATCAGAATTTCTGATATTTGCCCACTGGAGCCATATCTTGTAAATCATCGTCTGGACGCAGACCCAATGCGTAATCAGTTTTTTACCATTTCTGCTGGACATAAAATTGACCTGTCTGTGTCATCTATTGTAACTGTTATCGTTGCAGCGCAAAAGAAGATAGACAGAGCATTGGACAAGATAACAGGCAAATATTATAATGATTATGTCAATGACGTTGCAGACGCTGCGTTTGAAGTTTTGTCTTCGCATGACAGACAAGCATCTGCCCACGCAATTGCGGAAAAAATTCGTGAACGTTTTTCTGAAAAGTATATCAGTACTGCATCGGAAACAGTTTTATCTATTATCGGTCGCGGCCATGAAAAGATTGCGGTTGATTTGGTTCGTGCGATTGACAAGGTTAGGCCATCTTATGCCAGATTACAGGATGTGTGGCGTGTTAAATGCTTGTTCGACTTGATACCACAGGCGCGTTTGTTTATTGAACGCCTGTATGAAATTATGCCAGACAGAATTATATCTGTTCGCGATAATTTCTATAATATGCAGAATCCGCGTAATTATCGTGATGCCAAGGTTATTATAAACATTGGGCCTGATTCTGAACATGTTGTTCCAATGGAAATTATCTGTCAGGTTCGCACATTCTTTGAATTTGAACGTCAAACACACGGTGCATATGAAATTGCGCGTAAACAGAAAACTGTAAAATCTGACAATATCGAAGCGAAATTGGCAAACTTTATGGAAGATGGCGTAAAATCTTACAACAATATGATTTGTCAGTGCTTGGAAGATTTGTTTGAACGTGTTGGTTGGAATATTTTGTATTCCAGAAACAATAACATTTCTATATTCGAAGGTTTTCCGAAAGAATGTACATTGTATTATCCACCAAAAGTACTGGATAACATCTTGGAAAAACTGGACGATGCGCTTGAAAACGAAGTGTTCCATGTTGAAAATGCGCCTGTAAAACTGTCCAAACACCAAGAAAGTCGCATTTTTCACTTTATGGCGCGCTTTATATTGGTTGCTGCGATGCCGTATATGCAACACGACTGGAATGTTCCTGCGACCACTCAGGCAGGCAAGCTGTTTAACTTTGTTATGAACGAAGTGCAACGTTATTATAAAAAGATCTAGAAAACCCGCCATTTTGGGCGGGTATTTTTATTCCCCTTGCTTTAATTTGCAAAAAATGTAAAAATTATATCAGGTTCTTATCAGTCTTACAGAACCATAACAAGCATAACAAAGGATTACGATTATGCGTCAAGGAAAAGTAAAATGGTACAATGGTAAAAAGTGTTTCGGCTTTATTAGTCCTGATACACCAAACGCAGACGGCAACACAGATGATGTATTTGTTCATTCCAGCTCATTAAAGGCCGCAGGCATCAGATTTTTAAACGAAAACGATATCGTTGAATTCGAAGAAGAGGTTCGCAACGGTAAATTATCTGCGACAACAATTTCTGTTATTCAACGCGACGAAGAATCCGCATTGCGTTTCCAAGAACGTCGTGCAGAACGCAGACGCGCTGCTGAAGAACGCAAACAACGTGAAGAAAAATCATCACGTCGTGGTTTTGCATTCTGGAAGAAATAATATTGTTTCAAGAATAAAAAAATCCCTCAACTGAGGGATTTTTTATTTTTTTGGTGGAGCTGATGGGACTCAAACCCACGACCTCTACGATGCGAACGTAGCGCTCTATCAACTGAGCTACAACCCCGAATCCGTGGAAAAAGTGGTGGGCGTAAGAAGACTCGAACTTCCAAGGTATTGCTACCACTAGTACCTGAAACTAGCGCGTCTACCAATTCCGCCATACGCCCATAAAAGCGAACATGATAATAATTCAATTCGCATAAAAATGCAACAAGAAATTTATTTTATATAAAACAAAGTTATGATTATTCGCTTGCACTAAAATTTATAAATTTGCTAAGATTTTATCAGAGATGAAGAAATTACTGATTTTAATCGCAAATATGTTGGTTTGCATGTCTTTTGCAAACGCTGCTGTTCGTGATGGAACGGCTGTTTCGCGTGCGGGAAAATCAGAAAAGACACAATCACGTGTCGCGACAACAAATATTCCTGAAAAAAAGCGTACAACAGTATTGGTGCCACGTACGGCCAAGCCAACTGTTTTGCGTGATGATACTAAAAATTCGCGTGCGACAGGTTCTGTAAAATCACGTTCTGTTGCGGTACGCAATGTATCACCTGCTACACAAAAGTCGGTTGTTTCGCGTGCTGGGTCAACGAATACAACTACGACCACATCTGCTGTGTCTGGTACACGCACGGGGGCCGAGTATGAACAGTGTAAGCAGTCGTATTTTGCTTGTATGGATCAATTTTGCACATTAAAGAATGATGATTATCGTCGCTGTTCGTGTAATGATCGTGTGTTTGACTTGACAGCTCAGCGTGAAACTTTGGAAGACGCAAATGTTCAGCTGACAGAATTTACAGAAAATTTGGAAACTGTCGGTATGACTGCTCAACAGGTTATTGCGATGAAGACTGCGTCAGATGGGGAAAATGCGCTGACGTCTGACAAATCTGCGTCCAAGGCATTGTTACAGGCGATTATGAATTCTATTCGTGGCGAAGATACGAATGTTTTAGGAAAATATTCTGATTTAAACAGTATAAATTTGTCGTTTGACTCTGTGAACGCATTTGGTATGACAGATACAGGTCAGGCGATTGCTGCCTATAATGGTCAGGCGTTATACAGTGCTGTTTATCCGCAGTGTCGTCAGGCTGTGCGCGATGTGTGTTCTGATGCATCGTTGCAACGTGCGATAACAGCTTATTTAATGGCTGTGGAACAAGATTGTAATATCGTGCAAAGTGCGATTGATGCCACACGTGGTCAGTTAAAGTCTGCTGTGCGTGAAGGTGGGGCGATGCTGGACTTGGCGCGTATTGAAAACTATCAAAAGCATAATTCGTCAGACTTGACAACATGTATAAATGAAATTGAAACTGCAATACTTAGCGAAGAAGTCTGTGGTGCAAATTATCACAAGTGTCTGGACAATGGAAAGTACATTGATGTTACGACTGGTAAACCAATTGCAGGTGTAACAGACTTTTACAAATTGGGTGAAATGCTGACGTTTGCAAGTGGCGTTCAAACAGTTGATCAGAAATTATCAAAGCTGACTGCGAACCAACAGTTTGTTACAAATTTTGAATCACGTGTAAAAATGTTTGCACAGCCTGCGATGGACAAATGCGTTGACTTGGCAGATGTCGCATGGTCTGATTATTTGGACAAGGCTTTGCTGGATATTTATTATGCTCAACAGGCCAAGGTTGATGAAATCAAACGTGGTTGTTTTGATTTTGTATCGTCGTGCTATGTCCGTGGCGACAAATCGATAACTGCTGCGATGCAGTCTTTGACATCTGGTAATGAAATTGTTGTTGTACCAGAACAGGTCGTTCTAAACAACAAAATGTGTTCGGATTATATTGAATCCTGTAACATGATGTTTCAAGAAGGTGACCCAAGTAGAAATATTATCGCAGATTATATAAAATCTCAGACGGAAACAGACTTGTTGGCGTCATGTCGTGCGGTTGTACAACAGTGTTTTGATAAATACGGCGGTCTGAATTACATAAACTTTTATTCCCCAGACAGTGGATTGTTTAAAGAAAAATATGCACCAGACTGGTTTACTCTTTTTGTGGGTAAAGACAGGGCTAGTATCTCTTATGAGTCTACATCAGAGTATCACAGAAGTATGTCTGCATGTTTAGATTCTTTATTGGATGTAGATGCGTGCGCGGATGTTAATGCAAATGGCGACATAAACGACCCCGAAGATAAAGCATTTGTAACGCAGGTTTTTGGCGGATTTGATGCTTTTTATAAGAGTAACGCATTTTCTGGTGGTGATTTTAAAGGGGGGGCTGGTCTTACACCTGAAATATACGGTTTAGAAGAAAATTTAAATTTAAAACATCGTTGGTTGCGTCCAACCGGTGTCGCGACCGAGGTTTACAACAAAATCATATCAATTCTGTCGACTCAGTGTATGAACCTTGACGGACGATTTGTTGAATATCAAAACGCAGTAAATGGATATAATAATCCTGGGGATTTATGTACACTAAATACGACAACCATTACAAGTTATGGCTCAACGATAGAAAGTATGTATAACTTAAGCAACACAGAAAATATGTGTCCGGTTGGCTATAATCGTGATGTTGATATAAACTCTTGGGGTGTTTGTTCTTGCTGGGCAAATGGCGGTCGTCGCAGTAAAGATGGCAAAACGACCAAATGCGAAGCGGTGTTTTTGGATGGCAGCAATGCTTGGATACCAGGAACTCTGTCCGAAGATGGTTTAAATCAGGTTTGTGTTAATAGAGGTAGCGTAACAAGAAACGGTTTATCAGTAAGCAAGGCTTGTGTTGACGACAAAGCAGCAGATTTAGGCCCAGATTTACCCGGGGGTATATAATCCTCACAGTTGTTTTTGGTATATTTATTTCTATGTCATTTTGTGGCGTTATTCAAATTACAATAGATTCCTGCCTGCGCCGGTATGACGACATTTTTGCAGTGACCCACCTGCGATAGACATGAAGTATTTTTTATATTTTTTCCTTGCCCTGATATCGTATTTTTTTCTACACTATTATTAAATGGAAGGGAATACAGATGTTTAAACATACAAAAAATCTTGGTTTTTTGCGGGTTTTGGCGTTTTTTTGCACGCCGTCTGTTTCGCACGAATTTTCACACACATCATGGATAAACAAAGGAAAATAAAATGAGAATGTTAAAAAACACACAAAAATTATTATTCTGTCTGGCACTTGTTGCATTATTCCCATCTGCATCGTTTGGTGTGATAGATCTGTCACAGTATGACTGTTACTCAAATGCTGGTTATTATTGTGATAGTAGCTATAATGGGATTCTTTGCCCAAGTGGTTCTTATTGTCCGGCAAATAGTTCTTCAATGTATTCTTGCCCAGATGGTACAACGTCTGATGAAGGTGCAGACAGCGAAAGCGACTGTTACGCGGTTCCTGTGGCTTCTAATCCTGTAAAGTGTGTTGCAATGGGCACAAGCTCCAGTTGTACACACACACCTGCAACAGAATATCAGACAGACTGGGGTTCTGAATGTAGTGGCGTAACAGTTCGTGGTGTATCAATGTGT
>JAZRAD010000001.1:0-10304 GCA_045634405.1 Candidatus Enterousia sp. | reverse complement strand
TTTACAACTCCTTGGCTCACAGAACGACATGGCTACGATCCGACTTCATGTTGGATGACCTTCGGTAATTTCATAGACAACATTTACACGATTATCGCCCAAGTCAATTTTTTGTGGTTCTATTTTTGTGCCAAAGAAACCTTTGCGTTGATATATTGTCAACATACGCTGAACATCTGCGCCAATGACAGACATATCAAACGAAGAACGTTCACGTGTTTTGATTTCTTTCTTTAAATCGTCTGTAGAAACCTCATTATTCCCCTCAACAGTTACCATATTGATGGTTGGTGCCTCGGTCACATTGATTTTTAGTGTGTTGCCAGACATATTCACACTAATCTTGGAAAAGTAACCGCTTTGTTCCAATTTTTTTGCAATTTCATTACTGCGTGCATCGCCGACATTGTCGCCGACTTTGACATCTGCCAAGATGCGAATAGATTCTGCATCCATACGCTGGTTACCAACGACATCAATACGTGACACAGTTGCAGCACATAATGGCAGCGTTACAAACACTGATAAAATTGTAAAAATTGAAACTTTTTTCATTTTTGTCTTGCCTGTTTTAACTTTTGGAGTTCAAATTTAAAATTCAATTTTTCTTGATATTTTTTCCATAAATCATCCAAGCTAATTCTGTCATCAATATACATTACAACACCGTTCACCGTCACTAAAACTGGTTTAAATTCATGGTTAGCGATATGACAAGCCCTGTTCAAAGTATATATAACAGAATCGCCAGGCTTACTGTTTACAATTTTCATAATAAATTCCTTTGTGTCTAAAAATACAAGTACAAATTATCTTGTATGTTCTTTTGATTGTTTTGCGCGGTATCTTTTATTCAAAGCGTCCATATATGTATTTATCGCATCTTGAACGTTTGTGTCACGATTTACAGAAAATTGTACATCGTTTGTATTGATAATAACATCTTTACCAGTTGCACGTGCCATTCTGATAGCGTTTTCAATTGCTTCTCTGATGGTTGTACCTGGAAATGGTGTGTATGTGTATGCCATCTCTTATCCTTTTTTAGTTTAGTCCAAATACGCGGGCCAAGTCATTCCACATTGTTAAAATGAACAGACCCAATATCAGCAACCATCCTACCATAATTGCGATTTCCATGCCGCGACCTTGTAATTTGCGACGTGTTATTGCTTCTATAATTAAAATCAGCAAATAACCACCGTCCAGTACAGGTAATGGCAACAAATTCAAAACACCCAAATTCACAGACAACAATGCAATCAAACTAAGCAGGGTAAAGAAACCTGCCGCCATTGCAGCCCCAGAATACTGTGCGATTGTGATAAACGAACCTAATTGCTTTGACGAGCGTTCTCCAGTTATAATTTGTTTCAGAACAATAACCAATGTTTTTGATTCATAGTATGTTTTACGTGCGCCACTGTACATTGCGCGGAACAGGTTTTGACGTTGTGGGTCTGCACGTCTGCTGCCATCTGCGATCATGCCCCATGTTTCTGCTGGTGCCAGTTTAACATTTACCAGTTTTTCACCACGAACAAGAACAACATTTGCATCACGGTTTGATGCCAGTTCTTTGGCCAGAACCAAATCGCCCCAGTTAGATATTTGTTCGTCATCTATTCTTACAATTGTATCGCCAGCCTTGACACCTGCCTTGAATGCAACTGATTCTTGGATAACCTGACCGATAACTGGCAATTGTGAATTTCCGACCAAACGTGGTTGAAACATAAACAACGATGTGTATATTACCCATGCCAATATAAAGTTCATAAACACACCAGCGCCGATAATAATAAACTGTTTCCATGCAGGTGCAGATAAATAATGCCCTTTCTTTTTTTCAGCAGGTAGTTCTGCGAATTTTTTACGG
The DNA here is from genome assembly GCA_045634405.1 of Candidatus Enterousia sp. Classification (GTDB taxonomy): domain Bacteria; phylum Pseudomonadota; class Alphaproteobacteria; order Rs-D84; family Rs-D84; genus Enterousia. The sequence goes on along the minus strand of JAZRAD010000001.1, from coordinate 8,425 downwards.
TTGAACATATCTTCTTGACCATAGATAGAAACATAGCCACCCAATGGCAAACATGCCAATTTCCACAGTGTTCCGCGTTTGTCATGCCACTTTAAAATCGCAGGTCCAAATCCGATTGAAAATGTATCAACACGAACGCCTGCCCAACGCGCAGCCAAGAAATGCCCCAGTTCATGTACAAAAACAACAATCCCCAGAACAATCAACAACGCAACAATGGTTAATAAAATATTCATACCACTCTTTCCTTTATATTATATTTTTATAACATAACTAACCAAACAATCGGCAATGCATAAATCCAGCCATCAAATCTGTCCAGTATTCCCCCATGACCTGGGATTATTGTGCCAAAGTCTTTGATGCCCAATGTACGCTTGATATAGCTGGCGGTTAAATCACCATACTGGGACATCAATGCAACACTGATTCCAATCCACATCAGTTGTGGCATAAATGTATCTGTGCCAAGCAAACCATACATTACACCAGCAAAAGTTCCGCATAAAATACCAGCAATTTGTCCTGCCCATGTCTTTTTTGCAGACAGTCTTTCCCACATTTTATCGCCACCAATCAGACGACCAAAGAACCACGCGCCAATATCAGCACCGCATATAATCAGCAACAATAACAACACAATCCAAGGACGTGAACCAACGGTGTTTATTGCCACCAGCATAACGCACAGCAGACACAAGAAAGCCAAAAAAGTCAGCCAATTCTTGCGTAATACAGCCGTATCTGCATGACGCAGACAAATCGCATATTCCAAAATCATCGCCAGTACAATCAGAATACCCAGATACTTTACAGCTGGAATTCCAAAGTGTTGCAAGACGCCCACACCGCATGCAATCAACGCCATAACAGCAGCTGCGATAATTCTTTGTTTTGTATTTGACATTTTTTACCTTCCTTTGAATATATAAACTTATTTTTTCTTGCCTGTATAGTTTGCTTTTTTACCACCACCAAATCTGCGATTGCGTTTTGCAAATTCATCCAGTGTAAACTGCCACAGTTTTTCACTTTTTACCAGTTCTGGCCAGTGTTCAGGCACAAACAGCAATTCTGCATATGCCAACTTCCACAACAGAAAGTTTGAAATACGACTTTCATTACTGGTGCGAACCATCAAGTCGATTGGTAACAAATCGCCAGTGTTCAGATATGTTTCGAACGTTTCGCGTGTCACAGGTTCGCCGTCTGCAATTGCAGCGTTCACAGCATCAATAATTTCTTGTTGACCGCCATAATTCAACGCAAATACAACAGTTCCACCTGTGTTTTCTGCGGATTCTGCTTCCAACTTGTCGCAAATGTTTGCCAATTTCTTTGGTAATTTTTCACGTGTGCCGATAACGCGATAGCGCAGATTTTTTTCTAATGCGTTTTTCAAGTTCTTTTTCATTTCCGTATAGAACAATTCCATCAAGAAATCCACTTCGTCCTTGGAACGATTCCAGTTTTCTGTTGAAAACACAAAGAATGTAATCGTTGAAACACCACGTTTCATAAACCAATCAACCAGATTTTCAAAGTTTGCGATACCTGCCTGATGTCCCATCAATGGTGGCAGACCGCGATTTTCAGCCCATCTGCGATTGCCATCGCAAATAAAGGCAATATGCTGAGGCACTTTGCCATCGGTTACAATTGGTTGTTTCTTTTTGAATAGTTTAAACATGTGAGTTTCCTGATTTTGTTGTTTTTTAGACGGACATAATATCTGCTTCTTTTTCTTTTGCCATGGCGTCTACTTCGGTGCCACGTTTATCAAAGACTTTTTGCAAATCGTCTTCAAACTTACGTTGATCGTCTTCGGAAATTTCTTTGTCTGTAACTGCGCGTTTTATTTTGCTCATTGCATCTTGGCGAATGTTGCGCATAGAAATTTTTGCTTCTTCTGCGTATTTGCCAGCAACCTTGGTCAGTTCACGACGTCTTTCTTCGGTAAGAGGTGGCATATTCAAGCGAATAACACCGCCGGCTGTCATTGGGTTCAGGCCCAAACCAGAATCACGAATTGCTTTTTCTACTGCTGGTGCATTTGTAATATCCCAAACAGTTACAGATAATGTCTGATTATCGGGTGTAGAAACAGTTGCAACCTGATTGATTGGCATTTCAGAACCATAAACAGGCACGCGAACTGCGTCCAATAAATGTACAGATGCACGTCCTGTACGCAATCCTGCATATTCGCCCTTTAAAACTTCCAGTGTTTGTGCGGTTTTTTGTTCAACTTCTGATTTTAATAATTGATAATCCATTTATGTCTCCTTGTGTTGAAGAAAGGTTAGCAAATATTCTTGTCACTTGGCAAGTTAAATATATCGCATAAAAAATATTAGGAATATGTCGCCAAATATGATATAATTGCTAGAAAAAAGAGGGGAAATTGATGCCAGAAAATAATGATGTCAGACTAGAAAATGTTGTTGCTGTAATGTTTTCAGATTATATGACTGCCGATGATTACGAAAAATTACAACTTGGACAAATGTATGCCAGAATTGCTTCTGGTGATGTTAAAAAATACGATTTTGACAATGATAAGGCACAAGATTGGAATAATTTATATAAAAATGTAACCAGCGCGCGGGGGCAAGATACAAAAACCGAAAAAGGCCAGGCGTATGATGCACGTTGCAAAATTTTTGATATGTTTGATTTTGTTACCAAAAATCCAGACGATACAAAAAGTAAAAATTTTATGAAGGTTTTGGAAAATGTTATGTTTGCCAATCGTCTAATCAAGGGACGAATTATCGCAAAGCAGGTGCAAGATTTTGCTCAAATAACGTCAAACGAAGACGTTGCGATGAATGCGATGCTGTTGCTTGGTAAAATTAGCACATTCCAAGATGAAAAACTGAAATATAATTGTTGTAAATATTTGTATAAAAATATGGAAAGTGAATCATCTGGTGCCTATAAAGATGTCAAAGAACGTGCGGTTACAATATGCGCAAACAGCCCATTGGCAACTGTTTCTGATTTATTCGCACTGCAGCAGTTGGACCCTACAAATAGGGAAAGAACAAAGCAGATTTTTGCAGACATGGAACCCATGGCGCGCAAAGAATTAGATGCAGAATTGAAATCTGAATCATCTGATATACAAAAAATTAAACATATTTGCGCACAAGTTGATATATGCGCCCGTTATACGGATGATGCCGCCATTATTGCACAGGTCCAAGATGCGTATAATGTAAATAAAATATTGATGGGTAATCCTGTGGAATATGTATCCAAAATGCCAAATCCATACGCAGACAAAGCCGCAGAACTGGAAGGACAAATTGAAACAATTCAGCAACAGGCGCGACAACAAATTGCAACCCTGCAACAGCAAATCGCAAATTTGCAATATGCCGGCCAGGAAAAAGATGCCATATTAAATCGCATGACAAACGAATTAAACGCGACTAAGCAGACATTGCAAGATGCGCAAAATCGCAATCAAACACTGAACAGCGAAAACAGCGCCCTGCGTCAAGAAAATGCCGCGTTATCGGCATCAGAACAAGGTAAAAAACAACAACTGGAGCAGTTCAAATTGGCATCGCAAAAACTGAAAGGTGGGATATTTGGCGGTTCTGGAATTGAAGAAATCAAAAGATTGGCCGCTGAAATCGACAGATGATAAATCCCCCAACTGGGGGATTTTTTGACGATAAATATGTTTTTTATCGCAAATTGATTTGACTTTTTGTTATAATGCATATAAAATAGGTCGGCATACCGGGGTTGTAGCTCAGTTGGTAGAGCACTTGCATGGCATGCAAGGGGTCGTCGGTTCGAGTCCGATCAGCTCCACCATTTTCAGGTCGTATGACCCATAGTATGGCGGATATAGCTCAGTTGGTTAGAGCGTTGGTTTGTGGTACCAAATGTCGCCGGTTCGAGTCCGGTTATCCGCCCCATCATAAAAAAGCACCCCAACGGGGTGTTTTTTATTTAACAAAAGGAGTTTTTATGAACCAAACCGAGAAAAATAATATGGAAAATATTGATACAAACAAGGCAATTGATATGGAATTTGAACAGGCATACAATAAACTAAAAGAGCGCGAAGGCGGTTATACAGATGGAAAAAATCAAATCAAGGACGAACCTACAAATATGGGGATTAAACAGAGCACACTAGACAGATATTCTGCCAAGCATCCAGAGAAAAATTTTCCATCAGATGTAAAGCATCTAACAGCCACACAAGCCAAAGAAATTTATAAATACGAATACTGGAACAATACAAAAATTCCAGAAATCAAAAATGATAGAATACGTGACGCTGTGTTTGATATGAATGTAATGGGTGGTGCCGGGAAGACAGTTCAACGTACACTAAATTCTTTCTTGGATGCGAACTTGGTTGTTGATGGCGCCATAGGCAACCAAACAATTAAATCCATAAATGCTATTGCCGATAGCAAAGTCGACGAATTTATTATTGCGCTAAAAGCCAAAAGAATAGATTATTTAAAGGGTACAAAAAACTGGGTAACGGCAAAAAACGGCTGGACCATAAGAACCGATAAATACTAACTCCATTTGAAACAGTATACCAACAGGAATAAAATATTCCGTATTTGCCTCTCTGTCATATTGATATTTTCTTGCCGTTGTGTTCTGCCTTGTCTCCGTTGATTTTTATTCCATCAACTCGCCAGCCTTGATGTATTCAGGGTCGGTTTTTTTCAGGTGCTTTTGTGCAATTTTTGCGTATTTTTTTGCATCGTCTTCTTTCTGATTCATGTGATAGTATTCTGCCATTGCCCATGCGCTGCGCCCATTATCTTTATCGCCATATGCGCGTGCCAAAACCCAGTATGTAAATGCCGTTGGTTCTGATAACAGCGATGTCTTGCACAGTTCAATTGCACGTGTGTCATCGTTTGGCTTTTTGCGTTCTGTTAAGACCAGCGCCAATGCAGTTTGAATCTGTGGTGCGTTTTTGGTCAATTTTAGTGCCTGTTCGTATGCAAGAACGCTGTCGTCATAGTGTCCAAACTGATATTCAATATCGCCCATCAGTTCATACATATATGGATTGTCAGGCATTCTGGAAATCAGCGTTTGTACGCCCACCTTCGCACCGTCCAAATTTCCGCTACGCATATTTGCAATTGCGCGCGCATACAGGGCAGGGCTGGATTTATCTGCATATGGATACTTTGCCAGTACTGATTTAGAATTGTCCAGATATCCAATCAGCTTTGCCCGTACCATTTCATATTCGTCTGGTTGTGCGGTGTGGGTGTTTTTAACATCAGACTGTTTAATTTGCGATTTTACATTATTTAGTCTTTCGTTTGTCAGTGGGTGATTTATACGATTTGGATTTATCTTGGATTCCAGTTCGCCCGTTAAATCGCGCATTTGTTCAAATACAGTTACAAATCCGTTTGGATTTTGTCCGGCATCAATCATCAGGTTTACGCCCATATTATCGGCAATTCTTTCTTCGTCGCGCGTAAATGCCAACATAGATTGCTGTGCAATCCCAGATGACCCCGCCAAGACACCTGCGCCCAGCGATGGATTGCCACCTGCAACCATCAGACCAACACCCAACGCCTGAATCAGCATAGTGCGTTTCATTTCTGCACTTAATCTGTCTGCCATTTGTGCAGTATGTCCACCCAACATATGACCCATTTCGTGTGCGACAACAGCCTGTAATGCGTTTGGCGTTTTGATTTGCTTTAACAGACCGGTATAAACATAGACATCTTCGCCACCCGATACGAATGCGTTAAAGTCATCATCGTCAACAATATGAATTTTTAAGCGACCATCTGGGATTTTTGCAGCACTTGCCAACGGCTGAATTAAATCAGCCAATAATTTTTCTGTTTCTGTATCATTTATCATTGATGCCGCGTGCGCATGCGTCATAAAAAATACAGCCAATAAAAATGCAATTACTTTACGCACCCAGAACCACCCCACGGTTAAATATAAACATCAAATCATGTGTCCAAGTATCAATATCATTATCGCGTGCGGCACGTGATGCCAACTTGAATAAATCCCTGTGTTCGCGATAGTTTACAAAATGATAGTGCAACCATCCGCTTTGTCGTGTGCCCATCAGTTCGCCAACCCCACGCATCATCAAGTCTTGTTCTGCGATAACAAATCCGTCATCTGTTTCACACAGTATGTCTAAACGCTTTAATCCATCATCACTTAGGTTATATCCAAATAACAACAGACAGTACGATTGTGTATTGCCGCGTCCAACGCGTCCGCGTAATTGATGCAAGGCGGCCAAACCGAACCTTTCTGCGTTTTCAATAACGATAATGGAAGCCTGTGGAACATCTATTCCAACTTCTATTACAGTGGTTGCGACCAACAGTTTCATATCAGAATTTTTATCTGCGAACTGTTCCATAATTTGGTCGCGTTGCTTTTTATCCATTTGCCCATGCACCAGACCGGCGGTTGGGAAAAATTGTTTCAGCATATCGTATCTGACCTGTGCAGCGGTTGCAGTATTTTCGTTTTCTGATTCTTCGACCAGCGGGCATACCCAGAAAACCTGTGCGCCATCATCAATTTGCATTTTCAGGCGTTCAACCAGTTCATTTACGCGTGCGACAGAAATCTTGGATGTTTTAATAGGCTTACGCCCAGCAGGCTTTTCATTTATAATTGAAACATCCATATCGCCATATATTGTCATAGACAGCGTTCGTGGAATTGGGGTTGCAGATAACGCCAACAAATCAGGATTATTGCCTTTTTGTCGCAGTGATTCACGTTGTGCGACACCAAATCTGTGCTGTTCATCGATAATGACCAGCCCCAGGTCTTTATATTCAACATCTGCGGAAAACAGAGCGTGCGTACCAACCACGACCTTGGTTCTGCCAGACTTTAATGAAATCAGTTTTTCGCGTCGTCCGACGCCTTTGTCGCGCCCAGTCAAACATTCGCAAACAATTCCGATTTTATCGCACATTGGCTTTAATTTTGCAAAGTGCTGTTGTGCCAATGTGTCTGTCGGTGCCAAGAACGCTGTTTGTGCGCCTGATTCTGCCATTTTAACTGCGGCAACTGTTGCGACGATAGTTTTACCACTGCCAACATCGCCCTGAACCAGACGCATCATTGGGATATCTTTGCGCATATCGTCAAAAATTTCATCGCAAGTACGCTTTTGTGCGCCAGTCAATTCAAACGGAATATTTTCCCACAGTTTATCCATCAGATTATATTTCTGTGGGCGAATTTCGCGTCTGTTTCGTGCATCAGTTCTGTTTTTGCGACTGATTGCGATTGCAGATTGGTGCGCCAACAGTTCGCAGTACGCCAGCTTTGCCACATATGTTGCGTTTGGTGCCAAATCATCATCAGATTGTGGAAAGTGTACATGCTGTAACGCATCAAAGAATTCATGAACACGTTCGTCTGATTCATTGCGTATTTTGTCGGGCAGGGCGCCGAAAATCTGGTCGCGAACATTTGCAAAGATTTTTTGTGTTAAACCCTCGCCAGACGGGTAAATTGCCTGAACAGACGGGATTTTAGACGCATTTTGCATTTCTTCGATAAAGTCTGGATGATTTATCGTCGGACGCGACCCACCCATTTCCAGTTTGCCAGAAATCATACGCCATTGTCCGACAGGCAACTTTTTAAGCCAATAATCCAAATAACTGGAATTAAAGAACTGAATTACAACGGTGTTACCGACCGTATCATTACAAATAATTTGTGTTGGTCGTCTGCGACCACGCCCGAAAGTGCCACCGCTTTTATGCGATTTTATCAACAGCGGTATGGTAAGTGTTGCCCCACGAACGGCGTCTTGAATATTTTCTGTAATACCGCGCGCCCGTACATAAGACGGCATGTGTAACAGAAAATCCAACACGCGTCGTCCACCCAGCAGTTCTTCAAAACGAGTTGCCAGTACGGGGCCGACCCCTTTGATAAATTGTAGGTCGGTATTTAGAAAATCAAACAATTCTTTTTTCATATGATATAAATTTAGTGAAAAACACCCAAACATTCAATAATAAAAAACACCCCACCAAAATTTGGTGGGGTGTGATACAGATTTTTTACTTTGCAAAACTGTAATCCATTTCCAAGTGGTTTGGATTATATGTTCCGTTCATAATGGCCAAAGTATCTTCAACAATAACCAATTCTTCGTTTGTTGGAATCATAAAGACCTTTACTTTGCTGTCTGGTGTGCTGATTTCTGTTTCATCAACGCCCAAGCGTGCCAATGACTTTGCATTTTTTTCAACGTCCAGTTTGATGCCCAGTTCTTCCAGTCCTGTACAGAACTTTTCACGCAGGTAATCGTCATTTTCGCCAACGCCTGCGGTAAAGATAATCGCATCAACATGGCCCAGTTCTGCCATATATGCACCGATATACTTTTTAACATTGT